>NZ_JBMFWJ010000060.1:0-12989 GCF_049965395.1 Acidibrevibacterium sp. | reverse complement strand
AAGCCCAGGGCGCTGCCCTGGACCCGCCGGGGGCCGCGCCCCCGGACCCGCATCCCCTCACGCAAGCCGCGCCCGGCCCGCCTCACGCTCTAAGCGACCCGGAAACCCGCCCCGGTCGCGCGTTCGATGGCCCGCAGCGCGCCGCGTTCGGCGTTGCCGCAGAACGAGATGGCGATGCCGCGCGCGCCGGCGCGGGCGGTGCGGCCGATGCGATGGACATAATCCTCGGGCTGCGCCGGCAGGTCGAAATTGATGACGTGCGAGACCGCGGCAACATCGATGCCGCGCGCCGCGATGTCGGTCGCAACCAGCACGCGGGCGCGGCCATCGCGGAAGCGCTCCAGCGCCTTGCCGCGCGCCGCTTGGCTTTTGTTGCCGTGGATGGCGCTGACCTCGACCCCGTCGGCGCCGAGGGTTTCGGCAAGACGGTCGGCGGCGCGCTTGGTGCGGGTGAAAACCAACACCCGCGACAGCGCCGGATCGGCGAGCAGGCGGCTGAGCAACGCCCGCTTGCCGGCGGGATCGACGAAATGCACCTGCTGCTCGATCCGCGCGGCCGAGATCTCGGTGCGCGCGATCTCCACCCGCGCCGGGCGCGCGAGCAGGGTTTCGGCGAGCTTGCCGACCGCGGCCGGCATCGTCGCCGAAAACAACGCCGATTGCCGCGCCGCCGGCAAGGCTCCGATGATGCGGCGAATATCGGCGATGAAGCCGAGATCGAGCATGCGATCCGCCTCGTCGAGCACGAGATGGCGAACCTCGTGCAGGCGGAGTTCGTTGGTCGCCATCAGGTCACGCACCCGCCCGGGCGTCCCGACCACGATATCGACCCCGGGGCGCATCCGCTGCACCTGTGCATGCCGGCTCAGGCCGCCGACGATGGTCACCAGGCGCCGGCGCGCGACCCCGCCGAACGCGAGCAGGCTGGCCTCGATCTGCAGCGCAAGCTCACGCGTCGGCGCGAGGATCAGGGCGCGGGTGGTGAAGGGGCCGAGCGGCGAGGCTGGCGGGGCCGCGGCGAGATGGTGGAGGATCGGCAGCGCGAAAGCCGCGGTCTTGCCGGTGCCGGTTTCGGCGATGCCGAGCAGGTCACGCCCGGCGAGAAGCGGCGGAATGGCCCCGGCCTGGATCGGCGTTGGGGTTTCGAAACCCGCCCGCGCAAGGGCGCGAAGGAGCGGCTCGGCAAGGCCGAGGCTAGCAAAACTTAGGGATGGCACGAAAATTCATCTCCAGCGCCCGCGCGCCGCGCCTGCGGCGCGATCTGGCGCTCATGCTGTCCGCCTGCCCGCGCGAGACCGGGGCGAACGATTGATAACGGAAATTCCGCAGCTAAAGCGCGCCGATGTGAGCGGCGCGCCGATCACGCGATGCGCGGAACGCCCCCTCTATCCTTCGCATCCGCAAAAAATGCAAGAGAATTCGGCCAGCGGCGTGCCGGCGCGCTGGGTCGGATGCCCCGGTCATGGGATAAAGGCTTGCCGCCGGTGGTTTTTTTCCTCATCTTGCGGCGATCAGGCATGACGCAATCTTCTCCCTTCCGCGCTGACCGGCCAGCGATCGCGCGGCTCGAGCACCCGGTTTGCACCGTGGTGATCGACGCCGAGGAGGATTTCGACTGGCTCTCGCCGATCGAGGGCACCAGCTTCACCACCGACTGCATGCGCCAGATCGCCGATCTGCACGAAATCCTCGGCGCCTATGGCGCGGTGCCGACCTATCTGCTGACCTACCCGATCCTCGCCGACGAGGACGTCATCCGGCTCATCCGCCGCCAGCTCGAACGCGGACAATGCGCTGTCGGCGTGCAGTTGCACACCTGGGTGACGCCGCCGCTCGGCGCCGCGCCGAGCCGGCGTTTTTCCTTCTCGGGCAATCTCGATGCCGGCCGGGAGGAGCAAAAATTGCTCGCGCTCAAGACGAAATTCACCGACTGCTTCGGCTTTCCCCCCATCATCCATCGCGCCGGGCGCTATGGCATCGGCGCGCAAACCGCAAGTCTTCTCGAAAAACATGGTTTTTTGATCGACACCAGCCTCGCCCCGCGCACCAGCTTCACGCCCGAGGGCGGGCCAGATCACAGCGGCTATGATTATCGGCCCTTCTGGTTTGGCGAGCAGCGCGACCTTCTGGAATTGCCGCTTTGCCGCAGCGTCGTCGGCTGGGGGGGCGAGCTTGGACGCTGGCTTTACCAGACCCTGTCGGGGCCGCGCATGACGCGGCTGCGTGTGCCCTCGCTCCTCACCCGCTCGCGCTGCGCCGAGCGCATCACCCTCTCGCCCGAAGGCAATGACGCCTCAGCGATGCGGCGATTGGTGCGCCATCTCCGCCGGCGCGGCGAGATGATCTTTCCGCTCAGTTTCCATAGCTCCTCGCTGGCGCCGGGCCGCAACCCCTATGTCCAGACCCGCGCCGATCTGCACTATTTCTATGACCGCCTTTCCGAAGAACTCGATCACTTCGCACGTGTGCTCGGCGGCCGCTTCGCGGCACTGGCCGAAATCCCAACCCTCCTCGCCCCACCGCCGGAGCGCAGGGTGTGAGCGGGACCGCGCACAAAGACCGCAAAGTGTTGCTGGTGGTCAATAATTTTCCCCCCGTGCGGGGCGGCTCGGCGGTGGTCTACGCTAATCTCGCCCGCCATGGCGGCGGCCGGATCATGGTGCTCGCGCCGCGCATCAGCTACGCCGACGGATTGCCTTTGATCGGCTGGCGCGAATATGACCGTAAGGCGCCCTTTCCGATCCGCCGCCTGACCCTGCTCCGCACCGTGATCGCACCGCCGCGCGGCCAGTGGTTCGGCAAACTCCGTTTTCGCGTGAGCGATATGCTGATCCGCCTGCGTCTCGCCGCGACCGTGCTCTGGCTGATCGCGCAGGAAGGGATCGGGGCGGTTTGCCTCGGCGAATTACTCGCCAGCGGCTGGCTGGTCGGTCTGCTGCGCTACATCCCCGGCATCACCACCCTGGTTTATATTCATGGCGAGGAAATCACCACCGATGACCCCTACGATCCCGACTATCGCCGCCGTCGCCGCGGCTTGCTCGGGGTCGATCACGTCATCGTCGTCAGCCGCTTCACCCTCGGCGCGGTGCGCCGGCTCCTCGGCGCCGAAAGCAGGGCGCGCATCAGCCTGATCGAAAACGGCGTCGATACCGCCCGCTTCCGCCCGGCGGCCAAACGCGCCGATCTCTTGCGTCTCTATCGTCTCGAGGGTGCCTTCGTGTTCGTCTCGGTGTGCCGGCTTTTGGAAAAAAAGGGCATCGACCAAGCGATTCGCGCGTTCGCCGAAATCGCGCCGGCGCGGCCCGCGATCCGCCTGCTCATCGTCGGCCAGGGGCCCTACCGGGCGCGGCTCGAGGCGATCGCGCGCGAGGCGGGAGTCGCGGACAAGGTGGTTTTCACCGGCCTCGTGCCGGAGGATGATTTGGTCGATCATTATTGCCTCGGCGATGTTTTCGTGATGCCCAACCGCGCGCTGCCCGATGGTGACACCGAGGGTTTCGGCCTGGTTTTTCTCGAAGCCAATAGCTGCGGCCTGCCCGTCATCGCCGGGCGCGACGGCGGCAGCACCGATGCGGTGGCGGATGGCGTGAATGGCATCGTTGTCGATGGCAACTCGGTCGCGGCGATCGCCAGCGCGATGGCGCGCTTGCACGATGATGCCGATCTCCGCGCAACCCTCCGCCGCCAGGGGCTCGCCACCGCTGCCGCCGCTGGTTGGGAGGAGAAAAGCGCGGCCTTTGTTCGGCTCGCCCTCGACGGCGAAGTGCTTCCTGGCGACGGAGCGATGGCGAAGACGCCGCCGAGCGGGGCTTAGTCGCGGCGATGTCACTTGGCCCCTTCGCCGTCGCCCTCATTGTGCCGCCGCTTAATCTGGTGCCGCTCGGCCTCGCCGGCGTCGCGCTCGCCGCGCTGACCCGCTGGCGGCGGATGGGGCTTGCCATCGCCGGCGTCGCGCTCGCCGGCCTGTTGGGGCTCGCGTTGCCTTTCACCGGCGGGCTGCTGATCGCCTCCCTCGAACGCCATTTGCCCCTCGTTCCCCCCGCCAATGACCCGCCGCGCGCCATCGTCGTGCTCGCCGCCGAGGTCGAGCACGGCACGCGCGATCCGGCGGCGGAGGAAGCGACAGACAGCACGGCCGTCGATCTCGGCCCGCTCACGGTCATGCGTCTGCGCGCCGCCGCCACCCTCGCCTGGCGCACCGGGCTGCCCGTGCTGGTCAGCGGCGGCAAGCCGCCGGACGGTTCGATCTCGCTCGCCGCGCTGATGGCGGCGAGCTTGCAAGACGATTTCGGCATCCCGGCGCGCTGGCGCGAAGACCGCTCCGAGGACACCTGGGAAAACGCCATCGACAGCGCCGCCATCCTCCGCCGTGAGGGGATCGGCTCGGTCTATGTCGTGACCCACGCCTGGCACATGAAGCGAGCGTTGATCGCCTTCCGCCATGCCGGAATTAACGCGACCGCCGCCCCGGTTCTGCTCGATCACGCGCCGACCGGGATCTTGAGCGATTTCGCCCCCCGCATGAGTGGCTGGCGGATGAGCTTTTATGCTCTGCATGAGTGGATCGGCTGCCTTTATTATGCCTGGCGCCGGTGATTGGATGGAGATTTTCGCGACATCGCGCCTCGATGACCTGCCCGAGACGATATTCCCGCCGGCAGCGGCGGATTTTTTCTCCTCGCGCCTCTGGTATGAAACGGTGATCGACGCGGCGCTGCCGGATGGGGTCGCGCCGTGTTTCGTTGTGGCGAAACGCCATGGCGTCGTCCGCGCGGTGTTCCCGCTCCGGCTCGATCCCGCCGGTCCGGCGAGCCTCACCACCCCTTATACCTGCCGCTACGCCCCGCTCTTCGCGGCTGACGCCGATCAGGAGGAGCGCGTGGCGGCGGCGGCGTCGTTCGGGCGATTTTGCCGACGCTATCCGGTGGTTCGGCTCGACGCGTTGGCCAGCGGGACGCCGGATCTCATGGGGCTTGCCGCGGGCGCACGGGCGGCGGGGCTCATCGTCCGGCAATTCCGGCATTTCGGCAATTGGCACGAGCCTCTCGCCGGGCGTGATGTCGCCGCCTACCTCGCTGGCCGGCCGGGCTCGCTGCGCGAGACCATCCGGCGCAAGCTCCGCCGCGCCGAGGCGCGCACAGAGATGTCGATCTTCGCGACAGAGGACGGGCTGGAGGCTGGGATCGCGGCGTTCGAGCAGGTCTATGCGCGGAGTTGGAAGGAACCGGAGCCGTTTCCGCGCTTCAATGCCGCGTTGATGCGCGCGGCGGCGGCGCATGGCCTCCTTCGTCTGTTCGTCCTTGCGGACGCCTCCGGCCCGATCGCGGTGCAGTTTTGGATCGTCGCCGGCGGGATCGCGACGGTATTGAAGCTCGCCCATGACGAAGCCGCCCGCGACCTCTCGCCCGGCACCGTTTTGACGGCGCACGCGGTCCGCACCTTGATCGCAGGTGACGGGGTAACGGCGCTTGATTTCGGCCGCGGTGACGATCCCTATAAATCGCTCTGGGCGAGCGCGCGCCGCCAGCGGATCGGGCTTTTGCTGATCAATCCGCGCCGCCCCGTTGGCCTCGTGACCCTTGCTCGTCATATGGCTGGCGAGATGCGCCGGTCGCTGCGCGGCACGCTTTCCTTGCCCGGCCGCCCGCGCCGGCGCGTCCCGCACTCTCGCGACTGAAGGAGCCTTCATGCGCATTCTCTACAGCCATCGCATCCAGTCGCGTGACGGCCAAAGCGTGCATGTCGAGGAAATGATCGCCGCCCTGCGCGCCGAAGGCGCTGAGGTTCTGGTGGTCGGGCCGGGATTTTATGAGCAATCCGGCTTCGGCGGCGAAAGCCGCCTCGTGGCCCTCGCCCGCCGTCTGCTGCCGGGCGCGCTCGCCGAGGTCGCCGAACTCGCCTACAATATTCCCGCTTATCGCCGCCTTCGCCGCGCCGCGCGCGCCTTTCGTCCCGATCTCATCTACGAGCGCTACAATCTTTTCTATCTTGCCGGCGCCTTTCTCGCGCGACGAGAAGGGATTCCGTTTTTTCTCGAAGTCAACGCGCCGCTCGCCGAGGAGCGGGTGCGATTTGGCGGGCTCCGCCTGGTGCGGCTGGCGCAATGGGCCGAGCGTTATGTTTGGCGCGCCGCCGATCGCGTTTATGCCGTGACCGGCGTGCTGGCCGGCATGATCGTTGAGGGGGGCGTTGCGAAAGAACGCATCAGCGTGACCCCGAACGGCATCGATCTCGCGGCGTTTCCCGAGCCCGGCAACGGCGCCATCAGGCGCGAGGCGCTGACGCTCGGCTTTACCGGGTTCGTGCGCGCGTGGCATGGCCTCGATGCGGTGATCGCGGCGCTTGCGCAACCGGATGCCGATCCGCGCCTTCGCCTCGTCATCGCCGGTGACGGTCCGGCACGGCCACTCCTCGAACACCAGGCGGCGGCGCTCGGCCTCGCGGCGCGGGTCCGCTTCACCGGGCTGGTCGGGCGGGCGGCGATTCCGGCGCTGGTCGCGGAATTCGATATCGCGTTGCAGCCGCGCGTCGTCGCCTATGCCTCACCGCTCAAGATTTTCGAATACATGGCCGCAGGCCGCGCCATCGTTGCCCCGGATCAGCCCAATATCCGCGAAATCCTCGATCATGAGCGGAACGCGCTGCTGTTTGATCCGCGCCAGGAGGGCGCGATGTGGGCGGCGATCATGCGTCTTGCCGGCGATCCCGACCTCCGCGCCCGCCTCGGCGCCGAAGCTCGCGCCGACATCATCCGCCGCGACTATACCTGGGCCGGCAATGCGCGCTGCGTCCTCGCCGAGGCCGGCGCCGTGATTGGCGGGCGATAACCCCCGTTTTGGGTCACGATCATTCTATCGCACGCCGCCCGGCCACAACACCACACGCAAGGTCTGGGCGATGATCAGGAGATCGAACAGAATATTGAAATTTTTTACGTAATAGAGATCGTAGCTGAGCTTCGAGCGGGCATCGTCGATCGAGGCGCCGTAGGGGTAATTGATTTGCGCCCAGCCGGTGAGGCCAGCCTTGACGATGTGGCGCTCGTGATAGAGCGGCAATTGCGCGGCGAGCATGCCGACGAAGGCGGGCCGCTCCGGGCGCGGGCCGACCAGAGACATGTCGCCGATCAGAACATTGAAGATCTGCGGCATCTCATCGATGCGGGTGCGGCGCAAAAACGCGCCGACGCGGGTGATGCGGTTATCCTTATCCGCCGCCCAAACCGCGCCCTGGCGCTCGGCATCGATGCGCATGGTGCGCAGCTTGACGATCCGGAAAATCCGCCCGTTGCGGGTCACCCGCTCCTGACCATAGAAAATTGGTCCATTATCGTCGAGCTTGATCGCGATCGCCGCCGCAAGCAGAAACGGGGTGAAGGCGAGCAGCAAAACGAGGCTCACCCCGAGATCGAGGGCGCGTTTCAAGACGCGACTGACGAGGCCGAGCTGAAACCCGTCCGAATAGAGCAGCCAGCCGAGTTCCATCCGCTTGAGGTCGATGCGGCGGATCTCCTTCTCGATAACGTCGAGATATTGCTTGACCGGAAATCCGGCGATCTTGCACGCGAGCAGACTCTCGAGATCCATCCCGCGCCGCTCGTCCGGGGCGACGATGATCTGCTCGACACCGAAACGCCGGGCGGCAGCGAGCACGCCGTGCCCGCTCGTCGGGACGATCGGCCCGGCAGTGCCGTCGGCAAGGCGGGGATCGATCTCGCCGAACACCGGATCATGGGCGAAAGCGATCTCATAATGAACGCCGCGCCCCTCTTTCCCCAGCATCCAGACCAGATCCCAGGCCCTGCGCCCGGCGCCGATGATCAGCACGCGGCGGCGGAACAGGCCTTGCTCGCGCAAGCCGTAAAACACCACCCGTGCGAACGCGCCGCTGGTCACGCCGACGCCAAGCGCTGCGGTGAACAACAATGCCTGATTATGCAGCGGCAGAGCCGGTTCAAGGGTGGTGAGCAGGGCCATCGGCGCCGCCACCCCCAGGGCGCCGAACCCAACCGCGAGCGGCAGGCGGGCCAGAGCCTTGCGGGTCTCGAGAATCATGTCGCGGCGATAAAGGCCGAGCGCGTAGAGACCGGCGAGCATGGCGGCGGGATAAAGCAGCCATGGCAACATGGTAATCGGGGTCGGCGGGGGCAGGTTCGTGACCGCCGCGAGCGCCGCGAACCCGGCCCGCGAGATCACCGCGAGAAAAGCGCAATCGAGGAGAAACAGCGCGAGCCCCGGCGACGGGCCGGAAAACCGCCCGCCCGACCCGCTGCCACCGGCATCGCCGCGCCGCGAGGGAAACGACCCATGTCCCGCGCGATCATCTTCGGTCGCAACGAACCCGCTCTTGACCCCACCCATACCTGAGCGCTTTCCCTTTGTCGTCCGGCCGCGTGGAATAGCACGAATTCCTTAATAATCCGCTGATGTTTCGGGATCTTGCCGCGATGTTAGCCGGCGGTGCGGCGGGCCTGCTCCCAGAAGGCGCGATAGTCATAGCTCGGGTAGAATTCCGTGGTATAGCCACCCCAGGCGGCGCTTTCGACGACGACATTGACTTCGCGAAGCTTTTCCGGCGGCAGGCTGAGAATGACGACCTGGCCGATGCCCATCATCACATACCAGCCGACGATCTCGACCCCGGCCGGGGGGAATTTTTTGAACCAGCCGGTCTCTTTCAGGTGAGCGTTGATTTCGCCAAGGGTCTTCTTCTCGTCATGGCGCAGGAAAATCGTCAGCATGACCCGCCCGGCAGGCAGATCGCCCGGTGGCGCTGCCGGCGGTGCATCGGCGCGGGCGCGATCGGGCTTGATGAAGGCTGCGAACGGCAGGCAGGCGAGCAGGCGGGCGAGGGTGCGGCGCGGCGCGGCAATTGCGGTCGGTTGGGTCATGATCACTCCTCCATTTGGGACAGCAAAAGCCCGACCGCCGCCGCCGGCGCGTGGGCGGCGGCGGCGCGATCGGCGAAAAGCGGCTGGCATCCGCGCCCGAGCCGGGCGGCGAGGCGGCGCGTCAGCGCCTCCCCGACGCCCGCGGTGATCACCGGCGCCGCCGCCGGGAGGGGGCAGCGCGAGAGCACCAGGAGGGCCGCGTCATGGATCCGGCGAAGCTGCGCCTCGGCGAGAAAGGCGGCGAGATCGCGCCACGCCTCCCGGCTTGCGGCGCCGGCATCGCGCCCGAGCATGCGGGCGAGCCGGGCGATGGACGCGGCCACGGTCTTTTCCCGCCCATCGGCCGCCGGCAACTGATCATCGGCCTCGTCGAGTTCGCCGAGAATCCGGTAAAGATCGGCACTGGTCGCGAAATGCTCGGCGGCGAGCGGGGTCCAGACGCCATCGAACGGCACCCGCTCGGCCAGCGCCATGACGAAGCTCCGCGTAAGCCCGGTATAGACCAGTTCCCCAGTGGCGAGCCGCTCGCCATCGGTCTCGCCGCGCGCGGCAACGCCGCCGGCGAGGATCGGAATGAGGTCGGTGGTCGTCGAGCCGCAATCGGCGAACAGCGCGGCCGGGTGGGCGCGGGCGGCGAGCGACGCCGAGGCGTGCCAGTTCGCAGATGCAATGGCGCCCTCATGCCCCGCGGCAGCCGCGACGAAACCCGCTCGCCCAGCGTAGAACATGACCGGCGCGGGGGCGAGGGCGGCGGTGATCAGCGCTGCGATCGCGCGCACCCCCGCGCCGCGATCCGGGAAAATATCGGCGAGTTCGCCGGTCATGGTGACCGCATGGCGCTCGGCGGGGCCGAGTTCGCGCCGCATCGCGGCGATCGCCGTCTCCAGCCGCGCGAGGCCAAGCCAGAGCGGCGCTGGCGCCTGCCGTGCGGCAACGACCTCGCCACTCCCGCCCTCGCCGCTCTCGATCCGTGCCGCCTTGAGATGCGCGCCGCCGATATCCCAGCCGATCACCGCCACCATGCCGCCCCCTTCGTTGCGAGAGGATGCACTGCGCGCCGGTCTTGTGCCAAGCTCACGCCAAGAGATCAGCGAGGAAACGCATGCCACAGGACGATGACGAAGACGGCGGCGGGGTTCCGGCGCGGCTCGACCGGCTGCCTTGGACGCCGCGGCATTGGGTTCTGGTCGGCGCGCTCGGCGCCGGCTGGGTGCTCGATGGCTTGCAGGTGACCATCACCGGGGCGATCGCGCCGGCGTTGCAATATACCCAGACCCTGGCGCTCACGCCGCAGGAGATCGGGCTCTCCGCCTCCGCCTATGTCGCCGGCGCGGTGCTCGGGGCGCTTTTGTTCGGGATGCTCGCGGACCGCTTCGGCCGGCGGCGGATTTTTTACCTGACGCTCGGTCTCTCACTCCTCGGGATGGCGGCGAGCGGGCTTGCGATGGGTTTCAAAAGCTTCGCCATCGCCCGCGCCGCCACCGGCAGCGGCATCGGCGGCGAATACGCGGCGATCAACTCGGCGGTCGATGAATGGGTGCCGGCGCGGCTGCGCGGGCGGATCAATCTCGCGGTCAATGGCAGTTATTGGCTGGGGGCGGCGTTCGGGGCGGCGCTCAGTATCGTCCTTCTCGATACGCGCTGGTTTCCGATCACGATCGGCTGGCGGATCGGTTGCGCAAGCGGCGGCGTGCTCGGGCTCGGGGTGCTGCTGGTGCGGCGCTCGGTGCCGGAGAGCCCGCGCTGGCTCGCGCGAAACGGGCAGGCGGCGAAGGCGGCGGCGCTGGTGCGCGAGATGGAAGCCGCCGCCGAGCGCTGGACCGGGCGCCCGCTGCCGCCGCCAGTGCGCAGCGCCGCTCCCATCGCGGCATCGCGCGAGGGGCGGGGGCGCATTGCGCTTCTGCTCGGGCGCTATCGCCGGCGGAGCGCGCTTGCCTTGACGCTGATGACGGCGCAGGCGTTTTTGTTCAACGCCGTGTTTTTCACTTATGGGCTGGTGCTGGCGCGATTTTACAGCGTCACCGACCGCATGACCGGCCATTACCTCCTGGCGTTTTGCGTGAGCAACTTGCTCGGCCCGCTCATCCTCGGCCGGTTTTTCGACAGTTTCGGGCGGCGGCGGATGCTGGTGGTAAGTTTCGGCGCCGCCGGCGGGCTTTTGTTCGTGGTGACGCTGCTGTTTTTCTTGGGCCTCCTCTCCGCCTGGACGCAGACGCTGGGCTGGATGGTGGTATTCTTTTTTGCCTCCGCCGCCGCCTCCGCCGCCTATCTCACGACCAGCGAGATTTTTCCCCTGAGCATGCGCGGCTTTGCGCTGGCGCTGTTTTTCGCACTCGGCACCCTGATCGGCGGGGTTGCCGGCCCGGCGCTCTATGGCCGGCTGATCGCGCGCGGGAGCCGGTTCGCGCTCGCCGAGGGCTATGCGCTGGCGGCGGTGCTAATGGAGCTCGCGGCGCTGGCGGCGGCGCGGCTCGGGGTGGACGCGGAGAGAAAATCGCTCGAAAGCGTCTCAGAATAGCGGGTAGGAGGTGGCGATGGAGGTGATCCCGGTGATCGATCTCAAGGGCGGCGAAGTGGTCCATGCGCGGCGCGGCGAGCGTGCCGCTTACCGCCCGATCGAGACCCCGCTTGCCGTGGGTTCGGCGCCGGCGGCGGTGCTTTCGGGCCTGCTCGGGCTTTTCCCGTTCCGAAAAGTCTATGTCGCCGATCTCGATGCGATCGCCGGCGGCAGCGGGCATGAGGCGGTGCTCGCGGATTTGGCGGCGCGGTTCCCGGCGGTCGAATTCTGGGTCGATAATGGCGCGGCGACAGTGGCGGCGGCGCGCGGCTGGCTGGCCCGCCATCCGGGTGTTTTGGTGCTCGGGAGCGAGTCACAGGCCGACCTCTCCGTGCTTACGGCGCTGGCGCGCGAGCCGCGGGTGGTGCTGTCGCTAGATTTCCGGGGCGAGGATTTTTGGGGCCCGCCTTCCCTTCTCGCGGAGGTTTCGCACTGGCCGGCGCGGGTGATTGCGATGACGCTGGCGCGCGTCGGCGCCGGCGCGGGGCCGGATTTCGCGCGGCTCGCGGAGATCACGGCGCGGGCGGCGGGGCGGGCGGTTTATGCCGCTGGCGGGGTGCGTGATGCCGCCGATCTCGCGCATCTGGCGGCGGCGGGGATTGCCGGGGTTCTGGTCGCGAGCGCGCTCCATGCCGGTGCGCTCGATGGCGCGGCGCTGGCGCGGGTGGCGTGACGGGATGCGGGTCCGGGGGCGCGGCCCCCGGCGGGTCCAGAGCAGCGCCCTGGCCTTTGTCTGCGCGATATTTTTCTGATGTCCTATTTTGGCGCAGGATTTAGAGGCCAGTTGACCGAGACACCCTTAGCGGACGAGTTCCGCCGAGGAGGCATGTCATGGACTCTCAGGAAGCCGGCCAAGGAGCGGCCCGGCGCCGCGGGTAACCGAGCCGCATTTTTTGCTCGCCAGAGATGTCAAGTTTGATATACATTAATTTGGTATGATGAACTTGACACTCACGCCCCATTCCTTCGAGCGCGTATCGCCGCCGGATAGGGCGCGCGCTCGCCCGCATGCGGTGGTGATCGGCAGCGGTTTCGGCGGGCTCGCCGCCGCGGTTCGGCTTGGCGCGCGCGGCTATCGCGTCACCGTGCTAGAACGGCTGGAGACGCCGGGTGGGCGGGCGGCAACCTTTCAGCAAGACGGCTTCGTGTTTGACGCCGGTCCGACGATGATCACCGCGCCTCAGCTTTTCGAGGAGCTCTGGGCGCTCGCCGGCTGCCGGCTCGCCGATGACGTCGAACTCAAGCCGCTCTCGCCATTTTACCGGATCCGTTTTCACGACGAAACCTTCCTCGATGTTTCCGCCGATAGCGCGGCGATGCGTGCGGCGGTGATGGCGCTTTCCCCTGATGATGTCGCCGGCTATGAGCGTTTCATGCAGCTTTCGGAGGCGATCTATCGGGTCGGCTTCGAGACTCTCGGCGATGTGCCGTTCTCGCGCCTGACCGATATGCTGCGCGTCACCCCTGATCTCGTCCGTTTTGGCGCTTGGCGAAGCGTCCATGCCGTGGTCGCGGCGCATGTGCGCGATCCGCGGCTGC
>NZ_JBMFWJ010000059.1:0-13912 GCF_049965395.1 Acidibrevibacterium sp. | reverse complement strand
ATTAACGAAACCTATACCGGAAACTGTCATCGTCGGCTATCAAAGCCTATAAAACCTTCTTTCGGCCATCCATGTCCGCAACCAGCCTCGACGACTCGAGCGCACTCGACTTGCTCCAGGTTCAAACCGCGATCCTCGGGGATCTGGCGGCTGGGTTTTCGGCTGATTTTCTCGCCGTTCGGATCTGCCATCTCGCGGAACAATACGTGCCGGGACGGATCGCGAGCATCATGGCGATGCGCGAGGATGGCCGGCTCGGCGTTTTCGCCGCCCCCAGTGCCCCGTCCGGGCTGATTGCCGCCCTCGATGGCGTGGCCCCGGGGGATCATGCCGGCTCCTGCGGGGTGGCCGCTTTCCACAACCGTCCGACCTATGTCGACGATGCCCAAAACGATCCTCGCTGGGCCGATCTCGCCGATGTCGCGCGAGATTTCGCCATCCGCTCGTGCTGGAGCTATCCGATCCGGCAGGGGGATCGTTTGATCGGCACCTTCGCCTTGACCGGCGGTGAGGGGGGTCTCCCCGATGCCCGCGCGCAGGCGTGGCTCGGAAACGCCGCGGCCATCGCCGGTAACATCCTGCAAGCCGCGCATCAGCAAACCCTGCAGCAACGCCAGAACCGGCGCTTGCAACGTCTGGCGCAGTTTCACGCCATGCTCGCCGAGGTCAACCAGCTCGCCGCCAGCCGGCCAGATCAAGCGACCTTTTATGCCGAAATCTGTCGCGTCGCCGTCACCAGTGGCGAAATACCGCTCGCTTGGATCGGTGTACCAGACGAGACGTCGCGCTTTCAGATTGTCGCAGCGAGCGGCGCGATCGGTTATCTCGACGAGATCGTCATCTCGAGCGACCCAGACCGGCCGGAAGGGCAAGGACCGGCCGGCACAGCCTGGCGCAGCGGGACGCCGGTGACGATCCAGAGCTTTGCCGTTGACGAACGCTACCGTCCTTGGCGGGCGCGCGCGCGCGTCTTCAAATTGGGGGCGGTGACGGCGCTGCCGCTCAGGGTCAAGGGACAGATACGGGCATTGCTTTCGCTCTATGCGCGGGAAGACGATATGCTCGACGAGGAATTCGCCTCTCTGCTCGGCGAACTCGCGTTCGATATCGGCCTAGCGCTCGAGGCGATCGAGCAGCAGCAAAGCGTCGAGCGCCTGCACGGCCTCTATAACGCCCTCCTCGCCGCGACCGACTCCCTCCTCCTGCAACGCGATGAGCAGGCGGTAATGAGGCGGACCTGCGAGCATCTCGCGACCTGTGGCCTGTTTGATGCGGTATGGATCGCGGGCATTGATCAGGATGGGTTGGTCCGGATGCGGGTCGGCCATGGGCACGGTGTGCATGTGCTTGACGGCATAGAAGTGCGTCTCGAATCGGAAAACGCGCCGTTGACGGTGCGCGCTTTGCGCTCGGGACGGCTGCATCATTGCAATAATTATTTCGCCGACCCCTCATTTGCGCCTTGGCATGGCTTTCTCGAAGAGCGCAACTGGGTTTCTGGCGCGGCGGCGCCGATTTTTCGTGGCGGCGCGGTTTATGCGGCCTTGGTGTTTAGCTCTCGCCTCGCCAATTGTTTCGACCAGGAGGTGCTCGATCTCATCGCCAAGGTCGCGCAACTCATTGGACATGGCTTGGACGAGATCGATCTCAAAGCCCGGCTCGAGTATGAGCGGCAACAGCAATTCCATCTCGCCCGCCACGACAGACTGACCGGCCTTCCCAATCGTCTGCAATTTGAGGAACATGTCCAGCGCGCGATTGCGCGCGCGCGGCGTCAGCGCGGCTTTCTTGCCATCGGCCTCCTCGATCTCGATGATTTCAAGCCGATCAATGATGTCTGGGGCCATGCCAGCGGGGACTTGCTGTTGCGCGAGCTTGCGACGCGTTTGCGCGCCTTGCTGCGCGAGAGCGATCTTCTCGCGCGCTTTGGCGGCGATGAATTCGTTCTTGCGATCGAGGGGCTGAACGAGATCAGCACGCTTACCGTCCTGCTCAACCGGTTGCAATCTTCGGTCGAAAAGCCCTTCGATCTCGGTGACGGGCTCAGCGTTTCCACGGCTTTCAGCCTCGGCATCGCGCTCTTTCCCGATGACGGCGACAATCCCGATCTCTTGCTCCGCCGTGCCGACGCGGCCCTTTATGTCGCCAAGGCGAACAAGGCGCGGCGGTCGCAATGGTGGCACCGCTGGAGCGCCGAAACCCTCGCGGAAAAGGAATTCCGGCTGACGCTGCCCGACCCTTACGGTCCAGAGGCGGCGCGTGTTCTCTCATCCTTGCCGCAGATCAAGGCGCTGCTGACCGAGGAGTTCGTCACCTATTTCTACCGCCATCTGGTGACACACCCCAAGGGCGAGACGCTTCTCGAGCATGTCAGCGAGCCGGAATTCGCCCATCTCAAACATAGACAATTACAGTCGCTCGACGGTCTGTTCGAGCCGACGATC
Organism: Acidibrevibacterium sp.; assembly: GCF_049965395.1. NCBI lineage: Bacteria > Pseudomonadati > Pseudomonadota > Alphaproteobacteria > Acetobacterales > Acetobacteraceae > Acidibrevibacterium > Acidibrevibacterium sp. The sequence goes on along the minus strand of NZ_JBMFWJ010000059.1, from coordinate 11,468 downwards.
AGCCGTGACGGTATTTTCGAAAAAGCGCAACATCTCGGGCATGTCTATGCCCTGACGAATGTCGAAAGCGCCGTGATCGCGCAGGGCGTCGGCATTTTTCAGACCCTGCTCGGCCAGAAACTGCTGCTCCAACCCCTGCGCGCGGAAGACCGGCAAGCGCTGCTGCAGATCGTCTGGGCGCGGCTTCAGGATATGATGGCGGCGCAAATCGCAGCCCATGAGCGAACCGTCGCCACCTATTTCACCTTCCTGTTGCGCTCTCCCGAGCGTGACGGCGGCCTCTGGGACAGCCGACTGTGGATCGATATCGCGCAGGCGCATGTGGAGGCGCTGGCGGGTCTGCCCGGCATCATCGTCGCGGAATTGCTGCGCCCCGACAGCAACGGCGTGTTCGAGATCGAGGTCAGCGGCGGCGCCGCGAAACACGGCATCCGGCCGATTTGGCGAGAGGATGGCCAATTGCCGCATCTCGATGACAGCGACCCGCGTGGTCGCGGCCTGTTGGCGACCGCCTGGCGTAGCCAGGAGATGCAAATTTGCCCCAATTATGCGACCGACCCAAGGGTTTTGCCCTGGCGCGCGGCGATGGCCGCGCTCGGCATCTGCAGCGCCGCGGTTTTGCCGGTCCAGGACATGCGCGGCCGGCCGGTCTTCGTGCTGGCATTGCTCGGCGCCTATCCCAGGCAATTCTCCTCGGTCTGGATGCGGCAATTCTGCACCGGGATCATGCAACGCCTCAGCCTGTTGTGGCAGCAGAGCGAACTGTTGTGGCAGCAGAGCGAAGCCGCGTCACGCGAGGTCGTTCCCGAAATGATCGCCGAGCGCTGGCGCGCGCGCCTATTTTCCGGCGGGTTGCAGATGCACTACCAGCCCCTGATCGATTTCCCGACCGGAAGACCCTATCAGGTCGAGGCGCTGGCGCGTCTTGTGCTCGAGGATGGTGACGTTTTGCTGCCGGGGCAATTTCTGTCGGCGCTCGGCGAAAGCGATCTCGATCTCGTGTTTCGCCTCGGTCTCGCGCAAGCGCTGCAGCGACTGCGCGAGTGGGATGCGGCGGGATTGTCGCTCAGTGTCTCGATCAACCTGCCGCCGGCGACCTTGCTGCGCCGCGAGTGCGCGCTTTGGGTGCGCGAGGCGCTGGCCGAGACCGGGATCGCCGCGCACCGTCTCTGTCTCGAGATTCTCGAAACCGGGCGCCTCGATCGCGACGAGGCGCAACGCGAAGCGACCTTGCAGCAGATCGCAGCACTCGGGGTCCGTTTCGCGATGGACGATCTCGGGTCGGGGTTCAGCTCGCTCCAGCGTCTGCGCATGCTGCCGTTCCATGCCGTGAAAATCGACCAAAGTCTGGTGCGCAACGCCCACCGTGATCCGATCCGGGTGCTTGGCTTCATCGGTGCGCTGGTGCAACTCGGGCGGGATCTCGAACTCGATGTGGTGCTCGAGGGGTTGGAGAGCGAGCCCTTGGTCGAGGCGGCAGCGATCCTGCGCGCCAAGGCGGGGCAGGGCTTCGCGTTCGCCAAACCGATGCCGGCGTCCATGGTGGTGGACTGGGCGAGAGATTTTACCCTGACCATCGATCGCTATGCCCCGCGCACGGCTCTCGGGGCGCTCGCCGCGCAATGGCGGTTCGCGCATGGCAGCGATCGCACCGTCATGTCCGCGGATCGCTGTGCGGTCGGCCGCTTCATCGCCGCGAGCGATCTCCTCGGCAGCGAGATCGACGCGTTGCATCGCAAGGCTCATGAAATCGCCCATCAGGAGGGGCTACACAGCGAGCGCTATCGCGCGCTGATGAGACAGCTGCAAGCAGCGTTGCTCGCTTTGATGGCAGCGCCGGACGCGGCGGGCTGATCGTCTCGTCGCCGGCGTCTCACCGTCGCGCGCGGAGCAGGAACACCGCCTGCTCGCCGAACAAATTGGCGAGCCACGGCGCCCGCCGCCATGGCGCCCGCCGCCCCGCATCATCAGCGGCGAGCCAACGCTCCACCGCATAACCGTCGGCGGCGCAGAGTTCGAAAAAATCGCGGATGGTGCAGGGATGGATGTTGGGCGTCTCATACCACATCCGGTCCCAGGTCGCGGTCATCGGCATCCGCCCCCGCGTGAGCAATTGCCAGCGCACCCGCCAATGGCCGAAATTGGGAAAGCTCACCACCGCGCGCGCGCCGATCCGCAGCATCTGGCGCAAGACCTCGCGCGGGCGCCCGACCGCCTGCAAGGTTCGTGACAACACGACATAGTCGAAGGCGCCATCAGGATAATGGGCGAGGTCGCTGTCGGCATTCCCCTGCATCACCGGCAAGCCATGCGCCACCGCCTGCGTCACTTCCCGCATGTCGATCTCGATGCCGCGCGCGTCACAGGCTTTGGTGTGAAAGAGATGCGCGATCAGCGTCCCCTCGCCGCAGCCGATATCGAGGACGCGGGTTTTGGGGGCGATCATGCCGGCGATCAGTTCGAGATCGACGCGCAGGTTTTTGGCGAGATGGCGCACCCGCGTCGCCGGCTCGGCCGCCGTCACGAGAGCCCCGCATGCTGGGCGCAGCCATCGAGAAAGCCGCGGAGCGCGCGATGAAAATCGGGTTCGTCGAGGAGAAACGCGTCATGGCCCTTGTCGGTCTCGATCTCGACGAAACTGACATTGGCGGCGACGCGGTTGAGGGCGCGCACGATGGCGCGGCTCTCGCTGGTCGGAAACAGCCAGTCGGAGCTGAAGGAAACCACGCAAAAGCGGGTTTTCGTCCCAGCGAACGCCTGTGCGAGATCGCCACCATGATCGGCGGCGAGGTCGAAATAATCCATCGCCCGGGTGATCGCGAGATAGGCGTTGGCATCGAACCGGCGCACGAAACTCGATCCCTGGTGCTGGAGATAGCTCTCGACCTCGAACACATCGGAATAGGGGCCGAGGACCGAGGCGCCGGCACGGAGGCGGCGGCCGAATTTGCGCGTCAAAGCCTGCTCGCTGAGATAGGTGATGTGCGCGACCATGCGCGCGACCGCGAGCCCGCGCGCCGGCACCCGCCCGCTCTGCCAATAGCGTCCGCCCTCCCAATCGGGATCGGCGAAGATCGCTTGCCGGCCGACCTCGTTGAAAGCGATATTCTGCGCCGAATGATAGGCGGCGGTCGCGATCGGGATGGCGGCGAAAACCTGCTCGGGGAACGTCGCCGCCCATTCCAGCACCTGCATCCCGCCCATCGACCCACCGATCACCGCAAACAGCCGCTCGATGCCGAGATGGGCGATCAGACGCTGTTGCGCGCGCACCATGTCGCGGATGGTAATGGCGGGAAAATCGGTGCCCCATAGCTGGCTTTCGTCATCATCTTTCGGACTGCGCGGCCCGCTCGATCCCATGCAGCCGCCGAGCACATTGGCGCAGATCACGAAATAGCGTTCGGTATCGACCGGCTGGCCCGGCCCGACCAGCATCTCCCACCAGCCCGGCTTGCCGGTCAGCGGATGCCGCTCGGCGACGTACTGATCGCCGGTCAGGGCATGGCAGACCAGAATGGCGTTGCTGCGCGCCGCATTGAGCGTGCCATAGCAGCGATAGGCGACGATGAGGCGCGGCAACGTGACGCCGCTATCGAGGGTGAGACCGTCCTCGAACACGACGTGCTGATGCGCGATCGCTTGCGGCGTCAAAACCTGCTTCACGCCCTCGTCCATAAGCGCGCACCCATCGTCGCGCAACCGCCGCGCCAGCAAGGGGGAAGCAGGGGTGTTTGCAGGCCCGGATGGTTCGGCTATCAGAGGGCGAAAGCAACGATCCGGAAACATGTCCTCAACCGATCCCCTTCCCCGCGCCGCGCCCGAGACCGAGGGCGCGCGCTTGCCGCCGCGAAGCCTCGAGGCGCTGCGTGCCGAACTCGACGCCATCGACGATGCCCTGCTTGCGGCCTTGCAGCGCCGCGCCGCCGTGGTCGCCGAGGTCGCGGCCCTGAAAAATGGTGGCGTCCCGCTTCGCCCCGGGCGCGAGGCGGCGATCCTCCGCCGCCTTCTCGGCAAGGCCGCCGGCGGCCCCTTGCCGCGTCAGGCGGTGGTCCGCGTCTGGCGCGAGATTTTGGCCGGCTCGCTCGCGCAGCAGGGCCATTTCGCGGTCGCCGTCGGTGAGCCGGGCGGCAGCCAGAAGGGCGCGATCAGCCTTCTCGCGCGCGAGCATTTCGGGGCGTTGACGCCGCTTCATCTCCACCGCAGCGCCTCGCAGGCGATCGGCGACGTCGCCGCCGGCATCGCCGCGGTCGTGGTGCTGCCGCTGCCGGCGGAAGAGGATGCCGGTAGCGCCTTGTGGTGGACGTCTCTCCTGCATCAGGACAGGATGTCGCCCGGCCGCGCCGAGGGGCGCGCCGACCTCGGCGGCGGGCGCATCCACATCATCGCCCGCCTGCCGTTCTGGGCGCCGCGGCCCGAGGGGGCGCCGCGCGCCGCAGCTTTCGTCGCCGCCGCCATTGCCCCCGATGCGAGCGGCGCCGATCGCACCCTGTTTGGCCTCGAATTCCCCGCCGAGACCAGCCGCGCCCGCCTCGCGAGCCAAATCGCCGCCGCCGGCCTCAGCGCCGGCACCATTCTGCTGCGCCGCGAGGGCGAGCAAAAAACCGCGCAGGCGCTGGTCGATCTTGCCGGTTTCATCGCGGAAGACGATCCCCGGCTTGCCGCCATCGAAGGGCTTTTGCGCCCCGCCGTGCGGCTCGGCGCCTATGCCGAGCCGTTTGAGGATGATCAGCCATGAGCACAGCGATGGGGCCGCGCCCACGCCCCGAAATTCTCACCATCGCCCCCTATATCGGCGGCGAATCCCATGTTCCGGGCGTCAACCGGGTGCTCAAGCTCTCCTCCAATGAGGGTGCGTTCGGCGCCCCGCCCGGCGCGCAGGCGGCCTATATCCGGCTCGCCTCCGAGATTTTCCGCTACCCCGACGGGGCCGCAAGCGATCTCCGCGCCGCGATCGGTGCCCGTTTCGGCCTCGATCCGGCGCGCATCGTCTGTGGCAATGGTTCGGATGATCTGATCTATCAGCTCGCTCTCTCCTATGGCGGCGCCGGCACCGAGCTGATCATGACCCGGCACGGGTTTTCCATGTATCATATCGCCGGTCGCTATGCCGGGATGCGCGTCATCAAGGTGCCCGAACGCAACCTCACCGCCGATGTCGATGCCATTCTCGCTGCCGTCTCGCCGGCAACGCGCCTCGTCTGCCTCGCCAACCCCAATAACCCGACCGGAAGCCTGCTGACCGCGCGCGAGATCGCACGCCTTCGCGCCGGTTTGCCGGCCGAGGTGCTGCTTTTGCTTGACGCCGCTTATGCCGAATACGTCACCCGCGCCGATTACGAGCCGGGTGCTGCCTTCGTCGACGCCGGCGACAATGTCGTGATGACGCGGACATTTTCGAAGATCTTCGGCCTGGGCGGGCTTCGTCTCGGCTGGGCCTATGCACCGCCTGCGGTGATCGATGTCATGAACCGGGTGCGCAACCCCTTCAACACCAATGCCGCGGCGCAGGCGGCGGCCATCGCGGCCCTGGCCGAGCCCGGCTGGGTGGAAAAAAGCCGCGCGCACAACACGCTTTGGCGCCAGCGCCTGGGGGACGCGTTGCGCGCGCTGGGCATCACCATCTGGCCGAGCGAGGGCAATTTCCTGCTCGCCGATTTCGCGACCCCTGAGCGTGCCACTGCGGCCAACGCCCATCTCCGCGAGCGAGGCATCATCGTCCGGCCGATGGGCGGCTATGACCTGCCGCACTGTCTGCGCATCACCATCGGCACGGCGGAGGAATGCGAGCTGGTTGCAGCGGCGCTTTCTGACTTCATGGCCGGCACGCCGCATGGCTGAGCCGGTTTTCCGCCGCCTCGCGCTGATCGGCGTTGGGCTGATCGGCAGTTCGATCGCGCGCCGCGCGCGCGCCGGCGGCGATCTCGCCGGTGAAATCATCGCCTGCGCGCAGAGTGCCGCAACCCGCGCGCGGGTGCGCGAACTCGGCCTTGCCGACCGTATCGAGGAAGATCCGGCGGCGGCGGTGGCAGGGGCCGATGGCGTCATGCTCTGCACGCCGGTCGGCACCTATGGCGCGATCGCGGCGGCCATGGCGCCGGCGCTCACGCCGGGGGCGATCGTGAGCGACGTCGGCTCGACCAAGCAATCGGTGCTCCGTGACGTCGCCCCGCATCTCCCCGCCGGCGTGCGTTTCGTCCCCGGTCACCCTTTGGCCGGCACCGAGCATTCCGGCCCCGATGCCGGGTTTGCGAGCTTGTTTGAGGGGCGCTGGACGATTTTGACGCCGCCGGCGGAGTGCGACCCCGCGGCGGTGGCACGGGTCAGCGAATTCTGGCGCCGCTGTGGCGCGATGGTCGAGACGATGGAGGCCGGGCATCACGACCGGGTGCTCGCGATCGTGAGCCATCTGCCGCATCTCATCGCTTTTACGATCTGCGGCACCGCCGACGATCTCGCCGATGAGAGCCGCAGTCAGGTGTTGAAATTCGCCGCCAGCGGCTTTCGCGATTTCACCCGCATCGCCGCCTCCGACCCGGTGATGTGGCGCGATGTGTTCTTGAACAACCGCGAGGCGCTGCTCGAGATGCTGGCGCGCTTCATGGAGGACGCGCAGGCGATGGCGCGCGCGGTGCGCTGGGCGGATGGCGCCTATATCGAGGACAAAGTCAAGCGCGGCCGCAAAATCCGCCAGAGCCTGATCGATCTCAATCAGGCGTGACGGCGCGGCAGGTGCGACGTCGTTAACCGACGCGGGGCGGCTGCATGACGTCGCGAAATTGCGGCGCATCGAGGGCATTGCGCGCGAGGGTCGCGAGAAAGCCGAGTGCCAGGGTTTGCGCTTGCGCGGCGATCGGTGTCGCGGGATCGAGGGCGACGGCGGTGGCGTTTTGCAGAGGCTGGCGATCACGCTCACGGCCGGAGGCGAGATCGTAGAGCAGCATATCGATATCGGCGAAGGCCGCGAGGTCGGTCACCGCGACGATTTCGAAGCGATGCAGCGTGAGGCGGAGCCCGAGCGTCGGCGCGGCGTCAAGCGCGAGTTCGCCGCGTTGCTCGAGACCTGCGGTGAAACGCTGCTGCACCAGCCGCGCGATCGGATAGGGCGCGGTCAGGGTTTCACGGAAGCTGCCATCGGTGCCGCGCACCTCGCCGAGCCAATCTGGCTTGGCGCGGCGGCGGTCGAGCACCTGCGGCAGGCCGATGGCGGCGTTGGCGGGGGGTGTCGGCGCCGTGCAGGCGGCGGCGAGCCATGGCACGAATAAAAGCGCGCGCCGCGAGCACGCGCCGAGGCGGCGGGATGCGGCGCCGTCAGGCGGCGCGGAGCGCGCTCGGCAGTCCGGCAATGGCCTGATCCACGAGCGCGCTGCCGGCCTCGGCGGTGAGATCGTGGGCGATCACGTCGCGCGCGGCGGTGATGGCGACGTCGGTGGTGGCGCGGCGCAGCTCGGCGAGGGCGGCCTTCTCGGCGGCAGCGATGCGCATATGGGCCATTTCCTCGCGGCGCTTCGCGTTGGCCTCGGCCTCCTCGCGAATCGCCTGGGCCAAGCGGGCTGCCTCGATTTCGGCTTTTTCGAGCAGCGCATTGGCTTCGGCCAGGGCGGTTTCGCGTTTGCGCGTCGCCTCGCGCAGCATATCCTCGGCCTCGCGGCGCAACCGCGCCGCTTCCTCGAGTTCATGGCGGATCGCGGCGGCGCGGGCATCGAGCATCGCCGTCAGCGCCGCGAACAAGCGCTTGCCGAACAGCGCGAAGAACAGCACGAAGGCGACCGCAACCCAGAAGGTTGGGCGCTCCCAGAAAATACCGCTCAGCGCTTCCCGTTCCATCAGAGGGTTCCTTCTCTCAGCCCGCCACCCGGCTGGCGAGCGCGCGGTCGACCGCGATGGCGACCGCGCCGGCATCGGGGGCGAAGCCGGCCAGGCGGGTGACCAGGATCGCCGCGGTTTCGCATGCGGCTTCGCGTAACGCGCCCTTCGCCGCCTGTTCGGCCGCGACGATACGCGCCTCGGCGGCATCAAGATCGGCTTTGAGCCGAGCCTCGAGGGCACTGGCATGGGCCAGGGCCTCGCGTTTTGCCCGCTCGGTCGCGCCGGCGATGGCCGCCCCCGCCTCGGCATGGGCATGGCGGGCCGCGGCATTCAGCTCGGCGATGGCGTCATCGGCGGTTTTTTTGGCGGCATGGGCGGCATCGAGATCGTCCTTGATCCTCCGTGCCCGCTCGGCCAGCACTGAGGCGACGCGCGGCAGCCCCCATTGGGCGAGCAGCACATAAAGCGCCAAGAAGATGATGGCGAGCCACACCACCTGGCTGATCAGCAGCTTGTTGGCAAAGTCGAGCTGCGGCATGCCCTTTTCCGCCGCCTGAGCGAAGGCGGGAAAAGCGACCAAAGGTAGCGAGGCGGCAAGACGGCGTGGCATCATGTCTTCCATCACATCCCCCGCCGGCACAGACGCCGGCGGTTTTTGGCGGTTGCGGTCGCGGCCGGAGGCTCAGGCGAACAGGATGAGGAAGGCGATGAGGAGCGCAAACAGCGCCACCGCTTCCGTCAGCGCGAAGCCGAGAATGCCGATGCCGAACACCTGATCGCGCGAGGCCGGATTGCGGGCAACACTGCTGACCAGCGAGGAGAAAATGTTGCCAATGCCGATGCCGACCCCGGCGAGCGCGATGACGGCGATACCGGCCCCGAGGGCTTTGGCTGCGTTGACGTCCATGATGTGGTCCTTTCCGTTGACGAGATTGGGGGGAATGCCTGCCGGGCGGGCTTAGTGCAGATGCACCGCGTCATGCAGGTAGATGCAGGTAAGGATGGCGAACACATAGGCTTGCAGGAACGCCACCAGAAGCTCGAACCCCATCAGCGCGATATTGAGCGCGAGCGGGCCGAGCGCGACCGCGTAGCCAAGCGCGCCGAGCGCGCCGGCGAGCATCAGCATAAAGCTCGCGAACACCTCGAACATCACGTGCCCGGCGGTCATGTTGGCGAAAAGACGAATGGAGAGCGAAACCGGGCGCGAGAGATAGGACAGGATTTCGATCGGGATGATCAGCGGCGCGAGCAGTTTCGGCGCGCCGGCCGGGAAGAAATAGGTGAAGAAATGCCAGCCATGGATACGGAGCGCAACCAGCGTCACCAAAACGATGACCAAAACCGCGAGTGCGCCCGTGACCATGATATGGCTGGTGAAGGTGAAGAAATAGGGAAACAGGCCGAGCAGATTGCCCATCAGGATGAAGGTGAATAGCGTGAAGATAAAGGGGAAAAAGCGCTTTCCCTCCGCCCCGATCTGATCGAGGCACATGGAATAGATGAAATCATAAAGATATTCGGCCAGGGCCTGCAGCCGGCCGGGGACGATGGCGCGCGGCTTCATGCCGAAATAGAGCAGCCCGAGAATGATCGCACCGGCGAGCAGCATGATTTCGTTGGCGTTGGTGAAATTCACCGCGCCACCGACCTCGCCGAGGCCATGACTGAGGCGGAACTGCCCCAGAGCGTCGATCGCTGAACCTTCTGCCGCCAAGACCGTCTTCCCTCTCCAGACCAGCCGCGCGGGCCGATCGCGTCACCAAACCGCGAGCCACGTTAGCCTCTAGCGTCGGCCGCGCGGGCCGACCAGACGCCAGACATTCATCACCCCAGCCGCCCCGCCGAGCGGCACGAAAACCGCGAGAAACAGCGGCCTCGTATGCAGCCAGCGATCCAGCCAATAGCCGATGGCGACCGCGACTGCGAGCGCCGAAGCCAATTCCACGCCGACCCTGAGGCCCAAGGCAAGGGCGTTGGGCGGCAAATCCGTGCCTTGCGACGAGGCGGCTGGCCGATCGAGCCCCTGGCGCTCGCGGGCCGCGGCCAGCCGCGCCTCGAATGACGCCGCGCCGCGCTCCTCATCCTCGCCGGCCTGATCTTCGTCCATGCGCTCCTCGCTCGGCGGCGGGTTCCACCGGAAGGCAGGCGCTTGCTAGAGGCCAGGGGCGATCTCGTCAAGAATGCTTGAAGCGCATCTTGCCATGAGCGGCCATCTTTCGCACCATCACTCGCTTAGTCGGGAGGACATCATGGCCGGAATGGTGCTGTATTCGGAAACGCTCTACCCCGACGATGCGGTGGAGCGCGGGATTTTCGGCCCTGACATCCGTGTGGTGTTTGCCGGTGCGGCGCGGATCGCGGAGATCCCCGACACCCTCGCGGCGGAAGCCGAAGGGTTGATGATTTTTCGCCATTTTCTGACCGGCGACGACCTCGCGCGGTTTCCCCGCCTGCGCGCCGTTGTGCGCATGGGGGTCGGCTATGATCGGCTCGACCGCGCCGCCTGCGCCCGCCGCGGCATTCTGGTCTGCAATGTTCCCGATTACGGCACCACCGAGGTCGCCGATCACGCGATGGCGCTGGCCTTGGCGCTCCGCCGCGGCCTGCTGCTCCACCACGCAGCGCAGCGTGCCGCGCCGCCGGCCGCCTGGACCTATCTCGACCATCCCTTGATCCGACGAAACGACACGCTCACCTTTGGAATTCTCGGTCTCGGCCGCATCGGCACCGCGGTCGCGCTGCGCGCCAAGGCGTTCGGCGCCCGCGTCATCGCCTATGACCCGTATCAGCCCAATGGCGTCGAGCGCGCGCTCGGCATCGCGCGGGCGCGAAGCCTCGAGGATCTGCTCGCCGTCGCCGACACGCTTTCGCTCCACACCCCGCTCACGCCCGAGACGCTGGGGATGATCGGGGCGGCGGAACTCGCGAAGCTGCCGCGTGGCGCGGTGGTGGTGAACACGGCGCGCGGGCCGATTCTCGATATCGAGGCGCTGGCGGCGGCGATGCAGTCCGGGCATATCGCCGGCGCCGGCCTCGACGTGCTGCCCACCGAGCCGCCGGTCGAGCCGGTGCCGACGCTGCTTGCCGCCTATCGCGCGCGCGCGCCCTGGGTGGAGGGGCGGCTGATCATCACCCCGCATTCGGCGTTCCATACGCCGGAAGCCTGGCAGGATATCCGCGTCAAATCAGCGGAAACCATGCGCGCCGCCCTCCTCGGCCCGCGTCCGCAGAATGTGATCACGCCGGAGATGTTCTAAGCCAAGCAAGGGCGTCGCTGACATAGCCCATCAGATCGCGGCCGGCGACGCGCGGGAAATTTTGCTTTCCATTAGCCTTCATTTGTGATCTTTTGCTTGCTAAGCAACGTGTTTTTCCGCGATCAACCGACGCCGGCGAACCTCTCATGCGGTGGGCATGCGCTTCGGTCAACTCGATATCATGCTTGGGGGGAGTGTCGATGTCGACGGGCGGAATGATAGTCATTGCCATCGTCGTGGTGGTGGTTGTGGTCGCTGTTTTTCGGCTGTTTTCGTCCTCGCGAGGGGCGGAGCCGGCTGCCGCCCCGATGCCGGCGCCGGTGCCACGTAGCCCAAGCATGCCGATCACCAAGGTCATGGTCGGCGAATCGCTGGTCGGCGACGGCAACGAGGTCGCGC
>NZ_JBMFWJ010000058.1:0-14885 GCF_049965395.1 Acidibrevibacterium sp. | reverse complement strand
AGCCGGCCTATCCTGTCGTAAGCGCGCCACGTATTCGCCGAGGCCGCGATGGATGCAACGAGACCATTCTCCGCCATCGAGAGGCCTTCGTGACCCAAGCCGCCGCAACCACCTCTAGCGCGATGCCTCTCACGCCGAAACACCGCTTCGCCCTCGCCGCCTGTGCCCGCTGGGAGACGAGCAGCATCCTCGAATGGATCGCCTATCACCGTGCGATCGGCTTTGCGCATATCTATCTCTATTGCAACGACGACGACCCGACCGAGCTTTATGAGCGCCTACTGCCCCTTCTCGGCGAAGATATCCCCTTCATTACATTCATACATTATCCGTTCCGGGGATTTCAGACCCAAATGTACAAACATTTTTTGAAGAATTTTTCACACGATACCGAATGGTTCCTGTTTCTCGATATCGATGAGTTTCTTGCCCTCAAGACTCACGACAATATCCATTCTTTTATGGAAAATTACCAAGGAATTTGTGATGCTCTCTATTTTAACTGGATTTTCTTCGGGCCTAATGGCTTTGCCAGGCGGCCGGAGGGCAGCGTTCTTTTGCAATACACGCGGCGCGACCAATGGGTAAATCACTTCACCAAAACCCTGACCCGGCGATCCGCCCTCGCGATCGACGAGATCCTCGCCAAGGCTGAAACCGGGTTCTGGCATGATTGGGGGCACCTCGGCGGGCCGGAGTTGCGGCGCATCAACGTGCTCGGCGATCCGATCGGCGATTATTACGCCGATTTCCCGGAAAAAGCGCGCGCCTATCTCGACACGGACGACCGCCAAGCGCGCATCATCGCCACCGCCGCGATTCATCATTATGCGTTCCGCGCGGAAAGCGACATCGCGCGGCGGCTGGCGCGCGGCACGGCGGGCGATTTTCACGGCCAGCTCGCTTTCAAGCGGGTGGTGGACGAAGGCTATCTCCAAAATTTTCTCAACGATTTCAATCGTGTTGAAGATACCTATCTGCGCGACTACTGGCGCCGCGTGCTCGCCGGCGGCTGGCGCGCCAGCCTGGTGCCCCGCCCGCCGGGGCGCGATCTCGCGCGCGGCAAGCCGGCGACGCAAAGCTCGGTCTCGCAATGGTCGCATGAAGACACGCCCGCAAGAGACGCCGCGCGCCTCGTCAGTGGCGAATTCTCCGGCACCTACAACAACCATACCGATTTCGACCCCCAGCCCTGGTGGCAGGTCGATCTCGAGCGGCGCGAAACCCTCCGCGAAATCAGAATCTATAACCGACTCGACAGCGATCCCGGAATCATGGCGCGCACCTCAGCGCTGGCGATCGCGGTCTCCGATGACGCACAGGCCTGGCGTCTCGTCTATGTGCGGCGGAGCGAAACCCCGTTCGGCGGGATCGATGGCACCCCCCTGATCTGGACCCCCAACCTCCCGCCTGCCGCCCGCTATGTCCGGATCATCGGCTTGCGACCCGGCTATCTCCATTTCGATCAGGTGGAAATCTACTGAGCGCCGAGCCCGAGTACGTCGCGCATCGTGTAGAGCCCGGGCGCCCGCCCCACGAGCCAAAGCGCCGCTCGCACCGCGCCTTGGGCAAAGATACGCCGGTCGAAGGCGCGGTGGCTGAGCGCGATATGCTCGTTGGCGCCGGCGAAAATCAAGCTGTGTTCGCCGACCACCTGGCCGCCGCGCAAGGCCGCGAAGCCGATGGCGCCGGGCTTGCGCGCCCCGGTCTGGCCGTGGCGACCGCTTTCCATCACCGCAGCAAGATCGACGCCACGCCCGGCGGCAACCGCCCGGCCTAGCCCGAGCGCGGTGCCGGACGGTGCATCGACCTTCTGGCGATGATGCATCTCAACGATCTCGGCGTCATAACTCTCCGCCGGCAGCGCTGCCGCCATGCGTTCGGCGAGCGCCAGCAAAAGCGTGACGCCCGGAGAAAAATTTGGCGCGGCGCAGACCGGAACCTCGCGTGCCGCCGCCGCGACCGCCCCCTCATCGGCGTCAAACAACCCGGTGGTGCCAAGCACCCAAGGAGTCTTAGCCGCCGCCAGCGCCGCGGCATGCGTGCTGACGGCGGCGGCATGGGTGAAATCGATCACCACGTCGGACGCGGCGGCGAGAGCGGCGATATCGGCGAGAATAGGAACCCCATCGGGCGGCAGCGCCGCCGAACCTGGGCGAAGCGTGCCGCCGGCCAGAACCCCCGCGCCCAGCACTTCCTCGGCCAGCAATCGCCCCATGCGCCCGGCGATTCCGGTGATGCCGATGCGGATCATCTCACGCCCCGCCGACCGTGCGGGTGATCTGGCGGAGCGTCACGAACTCCTCCGCCGCCGTCGGGTGGATGCCGATGGTCTGGTCGAACTCGGCCTTGGTCGCACCGGCCGTCACGGCGATCGCGATCCCCTGAATGATTTCCGGCGCATCCTCGCCGAACATATGCGCGCCCAGAACCCGCCCGCTCGCCTGCTCGACGACGAGCTTGATCAAGGTCTTGCGCGCCCGCCCGCTGATGGTGTGGCGCATCGGCGTGAAGCGGGTGAGGTAGATATCGGTTTTTCCACGCGCCGCCGCGTCCTCTTCTGAGAGGCCGACGGTCGCGAGCGGCGGCGTGCTGAAAACCGCGGTCGGCACGGTAGCGAAATTCCACGCCCGCGCCCGCCCCGCGAACAGAAGATCGGCCAGCGCATGCCCCTCGGCGGTCGCGACCGGCGTCAGATTGAGCCGATCGGTCACATCGCCGATCGCATGGATATGCGCGACATTGGTGCGCCACTGCTCGCCGATCATCACCGCACCGCTCGCGCTGGTCGCAACGCCGGCGCGATCGAGGCCGAGCCCCGCGGTATTGGCGCCGCGGCCGGAGGCAAAAAACACGCAGTCAGCGGCGATGCGCCGGCCATCCGCCAGCACCGCGACCCGCCCCATACCCATCGCTTCCACGGCGGCGATGTTGCTTTCGGGGAACAGCCGCACGCCTTGCGCCACCAGCGCCTCGGCCATCGCCTCGCGCAAATCGCGATCAAAACCGCGCAGCGGCAGCGGCTGGCGGAAGACAAGATCGACCTCGGCGCCGAGGCCGCGAAAAATCCCCGCGAATTCGACGGCGATATAGCCGCTGCCGAGGATCACCACGCGCTCGGGGCGCCGGTCGAGATAAAACGCGTCATCCGAGACGATGCCGAGTTCAGCACCGGGAATATCGGGGCGAAGCGGCCGGCCGCCGGTTGCGATCACGACCCGCTCGGCGCTGATTTCGGTATCGCCGACCGCGATCCGGTGTGGGTCGAGAAAGCGGGCCTGAGCCTCGAAAACCGTGGCCCCGACGCCCTCGAGCAGGCGCCGGTAAGTGCCGTTGAGGCGAGCGATTTCGCGGTCTTTCGCCGCGATCAGCGCTGCCCAGTCATGCACGCCTGCCGCAGCACCGCGCCAGCCAAACCCCACCGCGTCCTCGGCATGGGCACCATATTCGGCGGCCTGGACGAGGATTTTCTTCGGCACACAACCGATATTGACGCAGGTTCCGCCCCAGAACCGCCTCTCGGCAACCCCGACCCGCGCGCCATGCGCGGCCGCGATCCGCCCGCAGCGCACGCCCGCGGAGCCACCGCCAATCACGAAAAGATCGAAATCGAAGCCCATCAGCCTCTCCTCGGCCAGTAAGGACGCAGACAATAAGAGCCTTCTTTTTCTGAAGAAAAAGAAGCAAAAAGACTTTTATCTCGATTCTCGGAGTGGCAACACCTTTCGCGCGGGCAGTGCCTGCGGCACTGCCCGACAGATAAAAGTTTTTTGGTTCTTTTTTTGAAAAAAGAACAAACTACTCTTACGTCCCAATCCCACCCAGGGCCAAATA
Source organism: Acidibrevibacterium sp. (assembly GCF_049965395.1). NCBI lineage: Bacteria > Pseudomonadati > Pseudomonadota > Alphaproteobacteria > Acetobacterales > Acetobacteraceae > Acidibrevibacterium > Acidibrevibacterium sp. The sequence continues at coordinate 11,051 of NZ_JBMFWJ010000058.1, read as the reverse complement.
TTTGATTTCGAGGTAATCCTCGATGCCGTATTTAGAGCCCTCGCGGCCGAGACCGGAGGATTTCATGCCTCCGAACGGCGCCACCTCGGTCGAGATGATGCCCTCATTGATGCCGATGATGCCGTATTCCAGCCCTTCGGCGACCCGGAAGATGCGCCCGACATCGCGGGCGTAGAAATAGGCCGCGAGGCCGAATTCGGTGTCATTGGCGAGCTTGATCGCCTCTTCCTCGGTTTTGAAGCGGAATAGCGGCGCGACCGGACCGAAGGTCTCCTCGCGGAAAATATCGGCGCCGGCTGGCACGTCGGCGAGGATGGTGGGGGTGAAGAAATTGCCGCCGCGCGGATGGCGCGCGCCGCCGGTGACGACGCGGGCGCCGCGCTTGAGGGCATCGGCGATATGCGCTTCCACCTTGGCGACTGCGTCGGCATTGATCAGCGGCCCCTGCGTCACCCCCGGCTCCATCCCGTCGCCCACACGCAACGCCTCGACTGCCACTTTCAACTTGGCGGCAAAGGCGTCATAGACGCCGTCTTGCACCAGGAGCCGGTTGGCGCAGACGCAGGTCTGCCCGGCATTGCGATATTTGCTGGCAATCGCGCCGACGACAGCGGCGTCGAGATCGGCATCGTCAAAAACGATGAAGGGCGCGTTGCCGCCGAGTTCCATGCTGGTTTTCTTGATCGTCGGCGCGCATTGCGCGAGCAGCTTCGCCCCGATCTCGGTCGAGCCGGTGAAGGAGAGCTTGCGCACCAGCGGGTTGGCGGTGAGTTCGCCGCCCATCTCGCCCGAGGGGCCGGTGATGACGTTGCAGACGCCGGGAGGCATGCCGGCGCGCTCGGCGAGAACGGCGATCGCGAGCGCGGAAAACGGCGTCTGGCTCGCCGGGCGGATGACGCCGGTGCAGCCGGCGGCCCAACCCGGCCCGGCCTTGCGGGTGATCATGGCGGCGGGGAAGTTCCACGGCGTGATCGCGGCGAAAACCCCGATCGGTTCTTTTTGGACGATGATCCGCCGACCCTTGGCGTTCTGCGGAATGGTATCGCCGTAGACGCGCTTGCTTTCCTCGGCGAACCACTCGATGAAGCTCGCGGCATAGGCAATCTCGCCCTTCGCTTCGGCCAGCGGCTTGCCTTGCTCTGCGGTCATGATCACCGCGAGATCATCGGCGTTGGCGAGCATCAGATCATTGAGCCGGCGCAGAATCGTCGCGCGTTCCTTCGCGGTCAGCGCCCGCCAGGCGGGATAGGCGGCATGGGCGGCCTCGATCGCCGCCCTGGTCTCGGCCGCGCCCATCGCCGGCACCTCGCCGATGACCTCACCGTTTGACGGGTTACGGACCGCGAGCGTGCGCCCAGACGCCGCGCCAATCCATCGGCCGCCGACGTAATTCTGCTGCCGGAACAGGCTCGCATCCGAGAGCGGCAGGGGGGAGATGGGGGTGAGCATCGCTTTCCTCCTCGCAAGAACCATTGGCTTTCACATAGACCCGGAACGCGCTCAGTGCCAGCGCCACTCTTTCGCGCGTCGGGCGAATGTGATTAGATTTCTCGTCATGCCGCGCATCGCCCGCCAGGAAAAACCGCTCCCTGCCGACCGTCTCACCATCCGGCTCGATCTCGCCTCAGGCGCGCGGATCGGGCCAGGCAAGGTCGCGCTTCTGGAGGCGATCGCGCGCCACGGTTCGATCTCGGCGGCAGGGCGGGAATTGCGCATGTCCTATCGCCGCGCCTGGGATCTGGTCGAGGCGTTGAACAAGGCTCTCGGCACCTCTGTCGTCAGCACCGCGACCGGTGGCGCCGGTGGCGGCGGCGCGACGCTGACCGCGGCCGGCGCGGCGGTGGTCGCCGAATATCGCGCGATCGAACGCGAGGCCCACGCCATCGCCGCGCCACGCATCGCGGCGATGCTCCACCTGCCCGGCACCTGAGACACGGCTCAGACTGGCGCGGCTCAGACTTGTTCGACGCGCTCGACACCGGGGAGCAGCATCAGCGTCTGCGCCAAGACCGGGGTCACATGGAAGCCGCCCGGCAGGGTAATCTCGACCTCTTGCTCGGTCTCCGGCAGGCGCGGCACCAGCCGCACCCGGCTCTTGCCGCCGCGCTCGCGGCCCAAGAGATCGCGGATTTGCGTCAAACCACCGCCATCGCGGAGCCAGACCCGGATGCCGCTTGCGACCGTCGCCGCGGCGGCATCGAGGGCGGTGATCTCTTGTGCGGTCAAGCGCAGCGTGTCGCCTTCGAGGCGGAGATCGACGATCGCAAGCAGGCTCGCCCCGGGCTGTAAGAGATCGCGGGCGCGGGCCAGCGTCTCACTGAAGAGTGTGATTTCGAACGACCCCCCGGCATCGGAGAGACGCGCCCAGGCCATGCGACTCCCGGTGCGGGTGGGGCGCTCCTTGACGCTGATCAGCGTCCCGGCGAGACGCACGCGGCCGATCCCCGCCGCTGCGCGGGACGCAATCGCGCTGCTCGGGATGACGCCGAGCCGCGGCAATGTCGCGGCATAGGCGTCGAGCGGATGGGCGGTGATGTGAAACCCAACCGCCTCGGCTTCATAGCCGAGCCGCTCCATCAGCGGCCAGGGCGCGACATCGGCAAGACGCAGCGCCTCGCGCCGACCTTCACCGCCGAACAACGCCGCCTGGCCGCTTTCGCGCTCCTCGGCCGCGGCCTGGGCACGGCGGAGCAGGGTTTCGGCACTGGCGAAGACGCGGGCGCGATTTTCGTCGAGACTGTCGAAAGCGCCGGCCTTGGCGAGATTCTCAAGCTGCATCCGGTTGAGCGCGCGGGCATCGATGCGCGCCGCGAAATCGGCGAAATCGGCGAACGGGCGGGCGCCGCGGGCTGCGACCAGGGCTGCCATTGCCGCCTCGCCGACTTTTTTTACCGCCGCCAGCGCATAGCGGATCGCAAGTTTGCCATCTTCGCCGCGCTCGAGCGTGAAATCGGCGCCGGAGCGGTTGATGTCGGGTGCCAGCACTTTGATGCCGAGGGCGCGTGCCTCCTGGCGCAGTGCCGCGAGCTTGTCTGTATTGTTGATGGCAAGGCTCATGCAGGCGGCGATGAAGGCGGTTGGGTGATTGGCGCGCATCCAGGCGGTCTGATAGGCGACCAGGGCATAGGCCGCGGCGTGCGATTTGTTGAAGCCGTAATCCGCGAATTTTTCCATGAGATCGAAGATTTCGCCGGCTTTCGCGGCCTCGATCCCGCGCGCTGCGGCGCCTTCGAGAAAAATCCGTCGCTGCGCCTCCATCTCGGCGCGGATCTTCTTGCCCATGGCGCGGCGAAGAAGATCGGCGGCGCCGAGGCTATAGCCGGCAAGGCGCTGGGCGATCTGCATCACCTGCTCCTGATAGACCATGATCCCATAGGTCTCGCCGAGGATATCGGCAAGATCGGGGTGCGGCGGCGCCCATTTCTCGCCGTGCTTTCGCTGGCAATAGGCCGGGATATTGGCCATCGGGCCAGGGCGATAGAGGGCGACGGCGGCGATCAGATCCTCGAAGCGGTCGGGCCGCATTTGGCGCAAGACATCGCGCATGCCTTGGCTTTCGAACTGGAACACGCCGCCAGCCTCGCCGCGGGCGAGCATCTCATAGGTTTTCGCGTCATCGAGCGGCAAATGCGCGAGATCGACGACGTCGCCTTGCTCCGCCAGAAAATCCACCGCACGCTTCAGGATGGTAAGGGTCGTGAGACCGAGAAAATCGAATTTCACCAGTCCCGCCTGCTCGACATATTTCATCGAATATTGCGTGACGAGAAATTCCGAGCGTGGGTCGCGATAAAGAGGCACGAGATCGATCAGCGGGCGATCGCCGATGACGATGCCGGCGGCATGGGTGCTGGCGTGGCGATAAAGTCCTTCGAGCTGGAGCGCGATCTCCAGGAGACGCGCGATGGCCTCATCGTCCGCGCGTGCCGCCTGCAAACGTGGTTCGCCGGCGATCGCCTGCGCGAGCGTCACCGGTTTGGCGGGATTGTTCGGGATCAGTTCGGCGATCTTGTTGACCTGGCCATAGGGGAGACCGAGCACCCGACCGACGTCACGAACCACGGCGCGGGCTTGCAATTTACCGAACGTGATAATCTGCGCGACGCGATCGGCGCCGTATTCCGAGCGCACATAGGCGATCACCTCGTCGCGACGATGTTGGCAAAAATCGATGTCGAAATCTGGCATCGAAACGCGTTCTGGGTTGAGAAAGCGCTCGAACAAAAGGCCGAAGCGAAGCGGGTCGAGATCGGTGATGGTCAGCGCCCAGGCAACCACCGACCCCGCGCCCGAGCCGCGCCCGGGCCCGACCGGAATGCCCTGCGCTTTCGCCCATTGGATGAAATCGGCGACGATCAAGAAATAGCCGGGAAATCCCATCTTGGCGATCACGTCGAGCTCGTAGGCGAGCCGCTCATGGTATTGTTTGGCTTGCGCCGCATCGATACCCGCCGCCGCAAGGCGCGCATTAAGCCCCGCTCGCGCCATCGCCCGCAAGGTCTCTTCCTCGCTGGTGCCAGAAGCGATTTTCGGAAACACCGGCAGCATCGGCTTGCGGCTTTCCGCCATGACCGCGCAGCGCCGCGCAATCGCGAGGGTATTGTCACAGGCTTCGGGAAGATCGGCGAAGAGCAACCGCATCGCACCAGCATTCTTGAACCAATGCTCACGCGAGACGCGCCGGCGTTCGGTTTCCGCAAGCATGCGGCCCTCGGCGATGCAGAGCAGCGCATCATGCGCCTCGAACATGGTTTCATCGGCAAAAAAGCAATCATTGGTCGCAACCAGCGGCAGGCCGGCGTCATCGGCGAGCGCGATCAGTCCGGGCTCGATCGCGCGTTCGAGCGCAAGCCCGTGGCGATGGAGTTCAACCACCGTGCGATCGGGAAAGGCCTCGTTGATCGCCGCGAGAAGTGCCGCCGCGGCATCGCGCTGCCCCTCGGCGAGGAGCCGGGCGAGCGGCCCCGTCGTGCCGCCAGTAAGCAAAATCAAACCCTCGGCATGGGCTGCGATGTCGCTGAGCGGCAATTGCGGCTTTACGCCCGGCTCGGGGGCCAAAAAGCCGAGAGACGAAAGACGTTGGAGATTGGCCAATCCTGCCGCGTTTTGTGCCAGCAGCACGATCGGATCGGGGGCAAGGCGTGGCTGGTCGGCGCGGGCGAGATTGAGCTGACAGCCGATGATTGGCTGCACGCCGGCTTTTGCGCAAGCGCCGCTGAATTCCAATGCCCCGAAAAGATTGCCGCTATCGGTGATTGCAACCGCCGGCATCGCCAAAGCGCGCGCGCGCTCGGCGATCTTTTCCGCTTTGATCGCTCCTTCACTCAGCGAATAGGCAGAATGGACCCGGAGATGAACGAAATCCGCATGTGTCATAGCACCACCATCGTTCTTGCAGCGGCGATGCCGAAGGCACTGCCGCAACGGCGGGAAGTTTTTTGGTTCTTTTTTTCAAAAAAAGAACCCTTTCCCTGTCTTACAGGGACACGAGCCGCCCCTCGATCAGCGTCACGCGGCGATCCATGCGCGCCGCGAGATCGGGATTGTGGGTTGCGATCAGCGCCGCAACGCCGCGCGCGCGAACCACATCGAGGAGGGTCGCGAACACGATCTCGGCCGTTGCGACGTCGAGATTGCCGGTCGGCTCGTCGGCGAGCAAGATCCGCGGCGCATTGGCAAGGGCGCGCGCGATCGCGACCCGCTGCTGCTCGCCGCCGGAAAGTTTTCCCGGCAGGTGATGCAGCCGCGCGCCGAGACCGAGCGCATGGAGCAAATCACCGGCGTGGCTTGCGGCGGCGCGACGCGCGCGGCCCCTGATCATCTGCGGCAGAACGACGTTTTCGAGCGCTGTGAACTCGCTGAGTAGATGATGAAACTGATAGACGAAGCCGATGGTATCGCCACGGATCGCGCTCCGTTCGCTATCGCTGAGCCGGCCGGCGGCGCGCCCGGCGATGAAAATCTCGCCTTCATCGGGCTTTTCGAGCAACCCGGCGAGATGCAAAAGCGTTGATTTGCCCGAACCCGATGGCGCGACCAGGGCGACGATCTCGCCGGCGGCAAGCGTGAGATCGACGCCGCGGAGAACCGGCAGCGGCCCGGCCTCGGTTTGAAAGACGCGTGCGACACCCGTCATCGCAAGCGCGATGTTCGGATCATTCATGCCGCAACGCCTCGATCGGATCGGTGCGCGCCGCGCGCCAGCTCGGGTAAAGCGTCGCAAGCAGCGAAAGCGCCAACGCCATGACGATAATCTCGGTGACTTCGCGCCAGTCGAGTCGCGCTGGCAGATGCGCGAGATAATAGACTTCCGGATTGAACACCGAAACCCCGGTGATGCTTTCGACCCAGCGTTGCAGCGTTGTGATATTGAGACAGAAAACCACGCCGAGCAGCGTGCCGATCAGCGTCCCGGCAACGCCGACAGAGGCGCCGCACATCAGAAAAATCCGCATCACCGCGCCACGCGGCGCGCCCAACGTGCGCAAGACGGCGATATCGCGTGTCTTGTCCTTGACCATCATGATCAGTGAGGAAATGACATTAAACGCCGCGACCAGGATGATCAGCGTCAGGATCAGGAACATCACGTTCTGCTCGACTTCGACGGCGGCAAAGAAACTATCGTTGCTGTGCTGCCAATCGATGATGTGAACCGGTGTATCACCAAGGGCTGCGCGAATCGCGCGGACGACGGCGCCGACCGCAAGCGGATCATTGACACGCACCTCGATCTCGCTCGCGCGGTCAGGTTCCTGGAAAAACACCTGCGCGTCGGTGAGCGGCAAGAAAGCATACGCCTGATCATATTCGTTCATGCCAACTTGAAAAATCGCAACCACGCGATAGGCGCGGATGCGCGGCACGGTGCCGAACGCCGTCGCCGCGCCTTGCGGTGAGATCAGCGTGAGCGTGTCGCCGACCGAAAGACCAAGGCGCCGCGCCATGCCGACACCGATCGCGATCGCATCACCTGGTGTGAAATCAGTGAGCGAGCCCTCCACAAGATGATCGCTGACCGCACGCAGCGCCAGGATATCCTCCTTACGAATGCCGCGAATGAGGCCACCGGTTGCGGCGCCGCGCGGGCTTGAGACCAGCGCCTGGCCATCCACCACCGGAATCGCCAAGGTGACATCGGGGATCGCGGCGATCCGCTTGGTGAGCGCCGTGTAATCGGCAAGCCCACGCGCTGGCCCTTCGCCATCAATCGCATAGATCCCGAGATGACCATTGAGGCCGAGAATGCGGTTGAGGAGATCGACCTTGAACCCACCCATCACGCTCATCACGATGATCAAGGTCGCAACCCCAAGCGCGATGCCGATCAAGGAAAACCCGGCGATGACGGAAACAAAACGCTCGCCACGACGGGCACGAAGATAGCGGCCGGCGACCGCCCGCTCGAACGCGTTGAACATGCTATACGCCAAGAAGTTTCGCGAGCGCCGCCTCCGGCGAAACCTCCTCGCGCGCGCCATCCACGCGACGTTTGAGTTCGACCTTGCCGGCAGCGGCACCGCGCGGGCCGACGATGATCTGCCAGGGATGGCCGAGGAGATCGGCATCGGCGAATTTCACGCCGGCGCGCTCCTCGCGGTCGTCATAAAGCGCTGCCGCACCGAAGCGCTCATAGAGCCGTTCGCAGAGACCATCGCAGGCGGCATCACCGGGTTTGAGATTGAGGATAGCGGCGCGGAACGGAGCGATGGCCTCGGGCCAAATGATACCAGCCTCGTCATGCGAGGCCTCGATCACCGCGCCGACGAGGCGGCTCACACCGATGCCGTAGCTGCCCATTTCGGGATGGAATGGCTGCCCGTCCGGGCCGGTTGCGGTAAAATTCATCGGCTGGCTGTATTTGGTGCCGAAATAGAAAATATGCCCGACCTCGATGCCACGCCCTTCGCGCCGACGCGATGGGTCGAGTTTCTCGAAGAGCGCGGGATCATGTTTTTCATCGGTCGCGGCGTAGGGTGTCGTCATCATCGTGTAGAAGCGCGCGAGGTCCGCCTCCGCGTGGATATCGAATTCGCGGCTGGTGTAATCGATAGCCTCAAAGGCGGCATCATAGAACACTTGGCTTTCGCCGGTTGCGGCGAGGATGATGAATTCGTGGCTGAGATCGCCGCCGATCGGCCCGGTATCGGCGGCCATCGGAATGGCGCGCAAGCCGAGCCGCTGGAACGTGCGCATATAGGCGAGCATCATCTTGCGATAGCTGATGACGGCGCCCTTGTGGTCGATATCGAAACTATAAGCGTCCTTCATCAGGAATTCGCGCCCGCGCATGACGCCAAAGCGTGGCCGCACCTCGTCGCGGAATTTCCATTGGATATGATAGACGATTTGCGGCAAAGCGCGATAGGAATGCACCGATTGGCGGAAGATATCGGTGATCATCTCCTCATTGGTCGGACCATAGAGCAATTCGCGCTCATGGCGGTCCTGGATGCGCAGCATCTCCTTGCCATAGCCGTCATAACGGCCGCTTTCGCGCCAGAGATCGGCGGACTGGATGGTCGGCATCAGCAATTCCTGGGCGCCGGCGGCATCCTGCTCCTCACGCACGATGCGGGCGATGTTGGTCAGCACACGATAGCCGGCGGGGAGCCAGGCATAGATGCCGGACGCGGTCTGGCGCACGAGACCGGCGCGCAGCATCAGCCGGTGCGAGACGATCTGTGCCTCGGCTGGGGTTTCCTTGAGGGTGGGGATGAGCGAGCGGGAGAGGCGCATCGGCGATCGGGTCCATCTTGACGTGTTGCGGCGCGGAGACTAGCCGCCCTGACGCCGTCCCGCCAGGGCGCCGATTAAATCTCTGTTCATCATCGCCCAGTATCGTTGGGCGCATGACGATAGACGCGCACCCCCTCAGCGCCGATGACGCGCTATCAGCAGGCATCGCCGCCTACCAGGCCGGCGATCGCACGGCCGCGGTGCGGCATTTCACCGCCGCCGCCGCCCTGATGCCCCAAGCGCCCGAGCCGCGGCTGCTGCTCGGGCATATCCATCGCGAAATCGGCGATTTCGCGCGCGCTGTCGAATGGCTCCGCGCCGGCCTTGCCCGCCGCGCCGATTATGACGGCGAGGTTGGCCTCGGTGCCACGCTGATGGCGCTCGGTCGGCCGGCCGAGGCCGAACGCGCCTTCCGCGCCGCCCTTGCCCTCCGCCCGGACGACGCCGATGCGAGTTTTGGCCTCGGCAATGCGCTCTATGAGAGCCGCCGGTTTGCAGAGGCCACCGAGGTCTATCAGCGCCTGCTCACGCACCGGCCCGATTTAGCCGATGCCTGGTCCAATTGCGGCAATGCCCTGCAAGCACAAGGCTGGTTCGAAGCCTCCGTCCGGTATTATCACGAGGCGATCGCGCGGGTGCCCGACCATCTCCAAGCGTATTCCAATCTCTGTGGTGCGCTGTTCCATGCCGGGCGCTCTGAGGAGGCCGTCGCAGCGGGCGCAGCCGCCATCGCCAAGGCGCCGAACTGGCCGATCGCCTATTCCAACCTCGCCGCCCCGCTTCGGGCCCTCGGGCGGTTCGACGATGCCATCAATGTCTGTTTCAAGGCGCTCCAGCTCAAACCCGATTATGCCGAGGCCTATGTCAATCTCGGTGCAGCGCTGTTTGAGACTGGGCAGTTCGACAACGCGATCACCGCCTCCAACATCGCGCTCCAATGCCACCCCGATAATGTTCCGGCGCTCTGCAATCGCGGCGTTTCCCTCTACGGTCTCGGCCGGATCGAGGAAGCGATCAGCGATCTCCGCCGCGCAAGCGAACTCGAGCCCAGCAACCCCGAGCCGGCTTTTAATTTCGCCCTCGCGCTCCTGATGACGGGGACGGAAATGCGGGAGGGGTTTGCGCTCTATGAGCGCCGGCTCGAACGCGCCGAAGCCTCCAAACGCGTCTTGCCCAAGCCGCGCTGGCGGGGGGAGGACATTGCCGGCCGCACCATCCTTCTCCATGCCGAGCAGGGCCTTGGCGATACGCTGCAATTCGTCCGCTACGCGGCGCTGGTCGCAGGGCGCGGGGCGCGGGTGATCCTCGAGGTGCAGCCGCCCTTGAAGCGGCTTTGCGCCAGCCTGCCCGGGATACTGCCAGGAGATATCGAGGTGATTGCCGGCGGTGAGGCCTTGCCCGCCTTCGATGTTCACTGCCCGCTGCTCAGCCTGCCTTTCGTATTCGGGACCGATCTTGCAACGATCCCCGCCACCGTTCCCTATTTCGCCCCTGATCCCGCCTTGATCAGCCATTGGGCGACCTGCCTGCCGGCTGGCCCGGCGCCGCGAGTGGGTCTCGTCTGGGCAGGAGACTCGCACCCCGATCAGCCGAAATGGTTTCAGATCGATCGCCGCCGCTCGCTCCCGCTCGTCGCCCTCGCGCCGCTCGGCGCGGTGCCGGGCGTTACCTTCGTCAGCCTCCAAAAAGGGCCGCCGGCGGGGCAACTCGCGGAGCCGCCCTTTGCGATCGTCAACCCGATGCCGGAAGTCGTCGATTTCGCCGATACCGCGGCGCTCATCGCCGGGCTCGATCTGGTGATCTCGGTCGATACCTCGGTCGCCCATCTCGCGGGCGGGCTCGGCAAGCCGGTCTGGTTGTTGTCGCGCTTCGATGGCTGCTGGCGCTGGCTGCGCGGGCGAAGGGACAGCCCCTGGTATCCGACGCTTCGTCTCTACCGCCAGCCGCATCAGGGCGACTGGGTGCCGGTAATCTCCGCCCTCACCGCCGATCTCGCGACCTTCGCCGGCCAGGCGCCAGACGTCACCGCCCGCGCCGCCTGAGCCGACGGCCCAATCCCCTCGGAGACTGTTTAGAAATCAACACTCTCCAGTCATCGCTGGGTGCTCCCCACTGCCGCCAGCACCAACCACATCGCCCGGCGCAGACGGAACTCCCGATCGGGTAGGCGCAATAGAGGGAAGGCAAGAAACGGGTCGGGGGAAAGTTCTTTTTTGAAAAAAGGAACCAAAAAACTTTTGCTTTTTTTTAAGCTGGACACCTCCCATAACCGGATTTTCGGTTGGATGAGCGTTTGAGAGTGATGGCTCTGG
>NZ_JBMFWJ010000057.1:0-14926 GCF_049965395.1 Acidibrevibacterium sp. | reverse complement strand
ATGAACGGATCGGCAATGCCAGTTTCCGCCGCCAGGGGTGACATCGATATGCCGTCTGATGAATTTTCTGGACATAGTGAGAAAGAGAGCAAGCCAAGCCCGATCGATGTCCATGTCGGCTCGCGCATTCGCTTGCGCCGGACCCTGCTCGGCATGTCGCAAGAACGCCTCGGTGAGGCTCTCGGCCTAACCTTCCAGCAGGTACAGAAATACGAACGCGGCGCCAATCGGGTCGGCGCGTCGCGGCTGTTTGACCTCGCCCGCGTTCTCGATGTGCCGATCAGCTATTTCTTTGACGATATGCCAGAACCCCTGGCCGCGACCTATGGCTCGCCAAGCGCGCGCCGCGCCCTCGGCTTCGCCGAGGCCCAGGAAGGTTTCGGCGATGACACCATGTCTCGCCGCGAGACCCTCGAACTGGTCCGCGCCTATTACCGCATCTCCGAGCCAGCGGTGAGAAAGCGCGTGTTCGAACTCATCAAATCCCTCGCCAGTGAGGGCTGATCGAGACACCTGCGATCGGCTGACAGGAAAAACCGGTTAACACTGGGATTTTGACGATTTGCCGGGGTTCGCGGCTGCTCGCCGGCGACCATCGCGTGGCCAGCATTGTCGCCATGGCTCTTGTCCTTTCGGGCAAAACCGCGCCATGAACACGGCATGCCCGAAAACCCACCGCCGGATCCGACTCGCGACAGCGCGCTTTTTCTGCTGATCGAGACTCTCGACCGCCATCGCACCCTCGATGCCGCGCTCCATGCCCTCCCTGGTGGCGACGGGCGCGATCGAGCAGCCGCGCACCGCTTGGCGGCGACCGTGCTGCGCCGGCTCGGCACCCTCGACGCCGTGCTCGATGCGCATCTTCGCCGCGCCCCGCCAAGTGTGGTGCGGCATGCGCTCCGCCTCGGCGCCGCTGCCCTCCTGTTCCTCGCAACGCCGCCGCATGCCGCCGTCTCGACCGCGGTCGCGCTTACCCGGCGCACCGGTTTTGGCGCTTTCGCGGGGCTCGTGAACGCGGTCTTGCGCCGAGTCGCAAGCGATGGCGGCGCGGCGCTCGACCAGCTCGACCCGCCGCGTCTCGACACACCGCCCTGGCTCTGGGCGAGCTGGGGCGAGGCGGCGCGGGCCATCGCGCTCGGCCATCAGAGCGACCCGCCGCTCGATCTCACCCCCCTCCCCGGCGTTTCGCCCTTGCCGGCGGGCGAGGTTTTGCCCTCCGGCAGTCTCCGGCTGCCGCCGGGGAGCGAAGTCACCACCCTGCCCGGCTACCAGGAGGGCAATTTCTTCGTCCAAGACACCGCCGCCGCCCTCCCCGTCCGCTTGCTTGGCCCGCTTGCGGGGCAAGAGGTCGCCGATCTCTGCGCCGCCCCCGGCGGCAAGACGGCGCAATTGGTGCTTGCCGGCGCGCGGGTGACGGCGGTCGAGCGGGCGCCGGCGCGCTTGGCGCGTCTCGCGGAAAACCTCGCGCGCCTTCACCTCGATGCCGAATTGGTGAACGCCGATGCCCTGACCTGGCGGCCGGGGCGGCGTTTCGATGCCGTGTTGCTCGATGCGCCGTGTAGCGCGACCGGCACCATCCGCCGCCATCCCGAAATCCCGCATCTGCGCAGCCCACGCGATCTCGACACCATGGTCGCGGCGCAAGACGCGCTGCTCGCCGCCGCCTGCGCCCTGCTCAAGCCGGGCGGCCAGCTGCTCTATGCCGTTTGCTCGCTCCAGCCGGAGGAGGGGCTGGCGCGGATCAAAGCAGCGCTGGGCCGCCTTCCCCTCCGCCGCGCCCCGATCGGCGCCGACGAATTGCCCTTCCTCGCCGAAGCCTTGACCGAGGAGGGCAATTTGCGCACCCATCCCGGCCTCTGGGCGGCGCAAGGCGGCATGGATGGCTTCTTTGCGGCGCGGCTGATCCGGTTATGATAGAAGCGTGAGCACTCCCGATTCGCTTCCCGGAATGGCGGAATTCCCGCGATGAGCGGGCTTGATCCGCGGCGCTGGCTGCGCGAGGCGCGGCGTGCGGTGGCGACGCTGCCGCAATTGCGCCCGATGCGGGTGCCAGACGCGCCGCTGTTGCCGGTGCGCGACCCCTGGCCGGGCGATGCCGGACAAGGCGCGCGGCTGCTCCGCGGCGACGCCACCGCCGCCGGCGCGGCGGCGTGGCGCGCTCTCGGCATCGACGCGTTCGGATTTTCCTGGCTTCGCGATCTCCGCGCGCTCGGCACCGATTCCGCGCGGTTGCGCGCCCGCGCCCTGGTCAGCGCCTTCATCGCCGCCAACCCCGCCGATCCGCTCGCCCGCCGCCCCGACCTCGCTGGTGCGCGCATCACCGCCTGGCTCGGCCATTATGACTTCTTCGCCGCCAGCGCCGAGGAGGAATTTCGCCAGCGGCTGATGGCCCGTCTCCTCGCCGATACCCGCGCGCTGGCCCGGGATCTCCCGGCCGAGGACATGGGCGGCCGGGCTCTGACCGCGCTCAAGGGCCTGGTTGCGGCCGGCGTCGCGCTGCCCGAGCCGCTCGGGTTTCTCGGCCGTGCGCTGCGCTTCCTTCCCGCCGAGATCGGCCGCCAGATGCTAGGCGATGGCTGCCATGTCGAGCGGAGCCCGGCGACGCAGCTCCGCGCGTTGCAGGATCTGACCGAAATCCGCGCCCTCCTGCAAAGCGCGCAAGTGCTGCCGCCGGCGGCGCTGGCGCCAGCGATCGAGCGGCTTGCGGTCGGGTTGCGGACACTGCGCCATGGCGACGGCGGGCTCGCGCTGTTCAATGGCAGCAGCGAGGGCGACCCGGCGCTGATCGAACTCGTCCTTGCCCTGGCCGGTCGCGGTGGGCGCCCGGTTTCGACCCTGTTCGAGGGTGGGTTTCACCGCTTGCAGGCGGGGCGCGGCCTGGTTCTCCTCGATGGCGGCAAGCCGGCGCCGGCAGGGGTTGATCGCCGCGCCCATGCCGGCACCTTGGCTTTCGAATTCTCGGTCGGGCGTGAGCGCATGATCGTCAATTGCGGGGCCGCCCCGCCGGGTGGCGAATGGTTCGACGCCGTCCGCGCCAGCGCCGCCCACTCCACCCTCATCATCGCCGATACCAGCTCCGCCGAACTGCGTCCCGAGGGGCTCGGCCGGCGGCCGGAACGGGTCGAGGTCGAGCGTCAGGAAGCCTCCGGCGCACATTGGCTGGCGGCGAGCCATGATGGCTGGTGGCGGGTTTATGGGGCGCTCCATCGTCGCCGCCTCTATCTCGCCGAAAGCGGCGAGGATCTGCGCGGCGAGGACGCGGTGGAAGCGGCCGTCCCGCAGCCTTTCGCCATTCGCTTCCACCTCCATCCGAGTGTCTCGGCGAGCCTGCAACAGGATGGCGAGGGCGTGCTAATCCGGCTGCCCGCGGGCAGTTTCTGGCGGCTCCGCGCCGAGGGCGTGCGGATCGCGCTCGAGGAGAGCATCTATCTCGGCGGCGAGACGCCGCGGCGCGCCGAGCAGATCGTGCTGAGCAGCGGGCCGGACGGCCCGCAACTCGTCAAATGGGCGATCACCAAGGTCGGGTGAACCTGGATCGGCCGCGCCGCCACGGTTTCTGATTGCCAGATGGGGCGCGGTGTGCCAAACGCCTCGCCGACCCTGCCGGCGAGGTGGCACCCAAGCCGGCTATGCCCGCATCGTGTGGGCCGAGGAGCCATAGGGAGTAGAGGATGCCGTTATACGAATGCGTGCTGATTGCGCGCAGCGAAGTCACGCAACAACAGGTGGACGCGCTTGCCGACCAAGTCGCTGCTCAGCTCGAGAGCGATGGCGGCGCCGTCAAGAAGCGCGAGTATTGGGGTCTGCGTAGCCTCGCCTATCGCATCAAGAAGAACCGCAAGGGCCATTACATGCTGCTCGGCCTCGACGCGCCGGCGGCCGCCGTGAGCGAGATGGAGCGGCAATTGCGCCTCAACGAGGATGTGCTGCGGTTTCTCACCATCCGGATCGAGGCGATCGACGACGCGCCTTCGGCCATTCTGTCACGGCGCGGCGAGGAACGTGACCGCGACCGCGGTTTTCGTGGCCCGAAGCCGCCCGGGCGCTTCGATAGCGGCCGCCGGCGCGGCGGCTTCGATGACCGCGAGGAATATCGCGCGCGCGGCGATGGTGATGTGATGATGGACGACCATGTCGGCCATGGCGAGGAGTAAGAGCAATGTCCGAAAGCGCTGAAACCAACCCCGCGGCTCGCCGCACCGCTGTCGGTGCCCGCCGGCCATTCCATCGCCGGCGCAAGGCCTGCCCGTTTTCCGGCCCGAACGCGCCGACGATCGATTACAAGGATGTGCGCCTGCTGTCGCGCTTCCTCTCTGAGCGCGGCAAGATCGTCCCGAGCCGTATCACGGCGGTCTCCGGCAAGAAGCAGCGCGAGTTGGCGCGCGCCATCAAGCGCGCCCGTTTTCTCGCCCTGCTCCCCTATGTGCTGAGCTGAGGAGGCGAGGATGGCGCATATCGAACTCGTCCTGCTGCAACGGGTAGAAAAGCTCGGCCAGATGGGCGACGTGGTCAAAGTGCGGCCCGGCTATGCCCGCAATTTCCTGCTGCCGCAGAAAAAGGCACTGCGCGCGACCAAGGACAATCTCGCCTTTTTCGAGAGCCGACGCCTGGAGCTCGAAGCGCAAAATCTGAAACGCCGCGAAGAGGCCGAGCGGGTTGCCGAGCGGGTTGCCGGGCTTGCGGTGGTGATCATCCGTCAGGCCGGCGATTCGGGGAGCCTCTATGGCTCGGTCTCGGCGCGTGACATCGCCGTGGCCTGCGGCGAGAGCGGGCTTTCCATCGATCGCTCGCAGGTCGTGCTCGAGCATCCGATCAAGACCCTTGGCCTCAAGCCGGTGCGGGTGGCGCTGCATCCGGAAGTCTCGATCACGGTGACGGTGAATGTCGCGCGGAGCCCCGAGGAAGCGGAAAAGCAAATCCGCGGCGAAGCGATCGGCGCTGACGCCCGCGCCGAGGAGGATGCCGAGGCCGACCTCGCGATGGCCGAAGAAGCCGGCGAGACGCCTGCCAGCTCGGCGGCCTGAGCGGCGACGGGAGGCGAGCGGTCGCCGGGGGCATGACGCCGCGCTGGCACCCCGACCGCTTCGCCGACCGGCTCCCTTTCCTGCGCCGCCGCGCCCGGCTGGTTGCCGCGATCCGGGCTTTTTTCCATGCCCGCGGCTATTGCGAAGTCGAAACCCCGTATGCCGTGCCGGCGCCGGGCGAGGAGGTGCATCTTCGCGCGTTTGCGACCGAGCGCCTCTCTCCCGATGGCAGGCGCGAGCGGCTTTATCTGCACACCAGTCCGGAATTCGCCATGAAGCGGCTGCTCGTTGCCGGCGCCGGGCCGATTTTCCAGATCAGCCGGGTATGGCGGAATGGCGAGGGCGGGGCGCTGCATGCGGCGGAATTTTCCCTTCTCGAATGGTATCGCTTGGGCGCTTCGCTCGAGTCCCTGATCGCCGAGACGCATGCCTTGCTCCGCGCGGTGTTGCCGCCGGTCGTGCAGTGTCGGGGGGTCACGACGGACCTCGCCGATTACGAGCGGATCACCGTCGCCGAAGCCTTCGCCCGCCATATTGGCGCGGATTTGCTGGCTTGCGGGGAGGATGCGGCGGCTCTGGCGGCGGCGAGCGGCGAGCGGCTGCGGCCGGGCGAGTCCTGGGAGGATTTGTTTTTCCGCTTGCTGCTTGGCCGTATCGAGCCTCATCTCGGCCGGGCGCGGCCGAGTTTTCTGACCCATTGGCCGGCGGCGCAGGCAGCCTTGGCGCGCCGCGATCCGGCCGATCCGCGGGTCGCCGAGCGTTTCGAGCTGTTCGTCTGTGGCATCGAACTCGCGAACGCTTTTGTCGAACTCACCGACGCGACCGAGCAACGCGCGCGCTTCCTTGCCGACCGCGCCCGCCGCGCGGCGCTTTATGGCAGCGCCGAATGGCCGCTCGACGAGGATTTTCTCGCCGCCCTCGCGCATGGCATGCCGCCGGCGGCCGGTATCGCGCTCGGCCTCGATCGCCTGGCGATGATCGCCGCCGGCGCGAGTAACATCAATGACGTCCTCTGGCTCTAATCTCGCTTCTCGACGTTCAAAACAAGTTCAAAACAAAAGTTTTTTGGTTCTTTTTTTCCAAAAAAGAACATTCTTTTTCCCCCTCCCCCGCTCAATTCAGCGGCTGCGCGGCGACCGGCGGCGGCACCGCGGTGGAAGATGGGCTAGTATCCTGCAACCAGTCATGAAGCGATTTCCGAACCTGGTATTCGAACTCGACATTCATGTTGTCCATCATCGCCTTGGTCATATCGTAGAGGGTCTGGCGCAGCGCCGTGTCACCGCCTTCTTCCGGTACCGCGACGTTGCGCGCCACCGCGGCCTCGGCGAAGCCGCTCGACTGGCCGCCCGTGCCATTGCCGGTGATGGTCAGTTGCACCGCGAGATGGCCATAGAGCCATGGACCTTCGCGACGGATGGAGGCGTCTTCCACCTTGAACACCGCCCGCCCGCTATTGCCACTGGCGATCAGCCGGTCATGCGCCATCTGTTTGAGCGCATCCTCGGGCGGCTCGGGCGAGAGGCGGGCGACATCGGATTGATCCGACGGCACCCAGCTATCGTCGATTTCGACACTGGCGACGTTGAGATGAAGCGGCGTCAGGTAGTTATAGCGCAGCAACGGGTAGCTTGGTTCCGACGCCGTGTGTGAGCACGCGGCGAGCAGCGAGAGCGGCGCGAGAAGGAGGGTGAGGCGGAGCAAATATCGCATGCGCGGGATCATCCTGCCGTCAGAATGGGGGGCGGAGACATGGCCCGAATCACAGACCGGCGGGGATGAACCGGGCAAGAGAAAATGGCCGAGCAAGCTGGCTCCGGTCAAGCCTCTCCGCCAGCCTGCTCAGCCGCGACCGGCAAATGCCGTCCCACGCATGCGCGGCAGGCGATATCGCTTGATATCGCGTTCCTCCCGCACTCAGGGTTTCAGAACGCCGGCCCGAGACTGCCGTAGGGGACGACGATGTCGGCCGGATCGGCGAGGTTCAGCATAGCTCGGGCGCGCTCATCGATGACGTCGGCATCGAGATGCTCGGGGCGCAGGGCGGCGACCCGGCGCTGCCAGGTCGCGACCTCTGTCGCAACCTCTGCCTGCACTGCCTCGGCGCGGGCGAGATCTTGCTCTCGCGCGGCATAGGCGCGAAGACCGAGATCGCCGCGGGTGGCATTCCAGGCGAAATATCCGGCGAGGGTCAGGAACACGAGCGGCGGCAGCGCGGCTTTCGCTTCGCGTTTCAGGGAGTGGCGCAAACGGATGAGTGAGGGAGACATACCGATAACCCGTGTCGTGTAACCCGTGTCGTGGCGGAGGCGAGCGCTAAGGCTTGGTTTCCATCATAGCCGCGCGGATGACGGCAAGGAAGGGACGGAGGGCGATCTTCGCCGATAAGTCTTAACAAAAAGATACAAATCCGCCCGCTCCTTGCCATCATCCCTGGGCTAGATTTCCCACCGCTGGATGGCGCAATTTTGGGGTCCTGTTTGGAGTCCTGCGGCTGTCTGAGTGGGGGGCAGCGCTTTAATTCCCCAAGCCATCCCCGGGTGAGGCGATAGTCACGCCGGGAACGAAGGAGACGATCGATGCCTCGCAAATTTTCCCCCCTTGCCGCGATCGGTTTCGGCGTGGCCGTTTTGATCGCAGCACCGGTCGAGGCCGATTGGCACGGTGGCGGTGGCTGGCACGACGGCGGCGGCGGCTGGCACGGCGGCTTCGGGGGCTATCATGGCGGCTACGGTGGCTGGCGCGGCGGCTACGGTGGCTGGCGCGGCGGCTGGGGCGGCTGGCGCGGCGGCTATTGGGGGGGCGGCTGGCGGGGAGGCTTCGCCTGGCGCGGCGATTGGGGGATCGGCTGGCATCCTTGGGGCTTCGGTTGGGGGGGATGGACGCCCTGGTGGGGGCCGGGCCTGTTCCTCGGCGGCTTTGGGGTCGGCCTTGGGGTCGCGGCGCTGATGGTGGCGCCGCCGCCGCTGATTTTCGCGCCGCCCATTTATGTGCCGCCAGTCGTCTTGGCGCCGCCGCCGGTGGTGTTCGGCCCGCCGCTGTTCGCCCCGGCCGGGGTGGAAGTCGAGGCTCCCGCCTACGCTGCTGCGCCGCCGGTCTACGCCCCCCCGCCCAATTATGCCCAACCGAATTACAATTATCAGCCCAATTATCCGCCGCCGAATTATCCCCCTAATTATGGCTACCAGCAGAATTACGGCTATGCCCCATCGTCGGGCTATGCGCCGGCGCAAGGCTACGCCCCACCGCAACAAGGCTATGCGCCACCACCGCCCCCGCCGGCCTATCCGCCGAACAATGGCTATGCGCCCCCGCCCGGCTATGCTCCTCAGCAAGGCTACACGCCCCCGCCCGGATTCGGCCCGCCAGGAGACGATACCCAATAACCAACGTCGCCAGGCTTGCCATTTGGCCCGAAATGGCCCGAAATCGGCGCCTGGTCACACCCGCGCCGCGGGCGGAGATCACAAGGAGGAGGAAACGCCAATGCCGCTTGACGTCCATGCCGCCAAGGTTCTGGAAATGATCCGCCTCTCCGGGCGCCCGCCTTATGAAACGCTGGCACCGGCGGAGGCGCGGCAATTCTCCCGCAATGCCCGCGCCGTGCTCGCCCCCGAGCCGCCGGAGATGGGCGCGGTGCGCGACATCAAAATCGGCGAAGGCGGCGCCATCCCAGCGCGCCTTTATCGCCCACTCGGCAGCGCGCCAAACGCGGCGCTCCCGGCCTTGATTTATTTCCATGGCGGCGGCTGGGTGATCGGTGATCTCGACACCCATGACGTGGTCTGCCGCCAGATCGCCAATGGTTCGGGGGCCGCGGTGGTTTCGGTCGATTACCGGCTCGCGCCCGAGCATAAATTTCCCGCCGCCGTCGAAGACGCCATCGCCGCCACCGCCTGGATCGCAGCCCACGGCGCGACACTCGGCATCGACACGGCGCGGCTTGCGGTCGGCGGCGACAGCGCCGGTGGCAATCTCGCGGCCGTGGTCGCGCTCGACGCTCGCGACCGCAATGGCCCAAAGCTCATCCAGCAGGTGCTGGTCTATCCCGCGACCGAATCCACCATGAGCCATCCTTCGCATGAGCGCTTCGCCGAAGGGTTGCTGCTCACCCGCCCGACGATGAAATGGTTTCTCGGCCATTATCTGCGCGGCGCCGAGGATCTCGCCGATTGGCGGGTCTCGCCGCTCCGCGCCACCTCGCTCGCCGATCTGCCGCCGGCCTTGGTGCTCACCGCCGGGTATGATCCGCTCTGCGACGAGGGCGAGGATTATGCCGCCCGTCTCGCCGCCGCCGGTGTTCCGGTCACCCGCGTGCGGGTCGAGGGCATGATCCACGGTTTTCTCACCATGGGCAAACTCATCCCGGCCACGAACGAAGCAGTGGCGATGATCGCGGCCGCCCTCAAGATCGCGTTTGCCCGCTGACGGCGCCAGACTTTGGCGTTATAGAAGGCGATGAGAAAATCCGAGGGGAGGAGGAAAGCCATGTATACGCCCCGGTTGGCTTCGCTGTTGGGTGGGGCCGCGGCCGCAGCTTGGCTCACGCTCGCACCGCCAGCGCATGCCGCCGATCCGGCGGCGGATTTTGCGCTTTCGGCGAACGACAATCACACCACCATCGTCAACGGCAAAATGCTCGGCATCCGCGATGCCAAGCCCGACACACTCTCGGTCATTGATCTTTCGGTGATGCCGCCGCGTCTTACCGCCTCGCTCGCGGTTCCGTTCAGCGACGTTGGCCCGCCGATGGCGGTCACGATCTCGGCCAATGCGCTCTTTGCGCTCGTCACCGCCTCGACCAAGGCCGATCCGACCAAGGCCGACGGCACATCAGCCGACGACCGGCTCTCCGTCGTCGATCTCACATCCTCGCCGCCGCGCGTGGTCGAGACGCTCCATGCCGGCGCCGGCGCCTCGGCGGTGCGGATCTCGCCGGATGGACGCATGGCGCTGGTTGCCAACCGTTTCGAGGGCACCATTTCAATTTTCGCGATCGACGGCATGCATCTCGAGCCGGCGGGCAAATTCGCCCTCGACAACCCGAAATCCCAGCCGGTCGGGATCGTCTTTTCCCATGATGGCAGTTTCATTCTGGTGAGCCGCCTCGGCGATCACATGGTAAGCCTCGTGCATATCGCCGGCGGCAAGCTCAGCCTCGATCCGCGCCCGATCACCACCGGCGTGTCGCCCGACACGATGGACACCAACGCCGCCGGCACCCTCGCCGCGGTCAGCAATGTCGGCCGCAGCGATGGCGACGTCGATACCGTGAGCCTGATCGATCTCACCGCCCAGCCGCCGCGCACCATCGACACGATCGGCGTGCCCAACGGGCCGGAGGCGGTGAAATTCTCGCCCGATGGGAAATACCTTGCGGTCAACGCCATCAACGGCACGCTGAAACCGGCGGGAACCCCGTTTTTCAACCCGGGCGGCGTGCTTAGCCTCTATGCCGTCGAGAAAGCACCAGCGCGCGGCCTGACCAGCGCCGGCACGCGGCTCCGCAAACTTGCCGAGGCAAGCGATGGCGGCTGGACGCAGGGGGTCGCATTTTCGCGCGATGGGCGGCTGATCCTGGTCCAGAACATGCGCGAGCACGAAATACAGGTGTTCCGCTGGCACGGCGGCAAATTGATCCCCGGGGTGAAAATTCCCGTCCCCGGCGGGCCGGCGGCAATCGCCACGCCCTGGCCCTGACGTGCCGGGAGGGACAGGAAGACCCTTCTTTTTCTGAAGAAAAAGAAGCAAAAAGACGGCATTCCCGGGACAGCGCCGCAGGCGTTGTCCAGCGGACGAAAGTTTTTTGGTTCTTTTTTTCAAAAAAGAACGATCCGTCTTTTTCTGCCCTGCCCTGCCCTGCCCTGCCCCTGCCTTGCCGGGAAACCCGCCTTTGGCTATGCCAATCTCGGGCGGGCCGGCCGCCCGTTGGCGCAAGGAGCGGATAATGGGCTACAAAGTCGCGGTGGTCGGGGCAACGGGCGCGGTCGGGCGTGAAATGCTCAAAACCCTCGCCGAGCGCAAATTTCCCGTCGCCGACATCGCGGCACTCGCCTCCGGCCGTTCGGCGGGGAGCGAAGTTTCCTTCGGCGACCGCACGCTTCGTGTCCAAAGCCTGGAAAAATTTGATTTTTCCGGCTGGGACATCGGGTTATTCAGCCCTGGGGCTGCGGTTTCCGCCGAACACGCGCCGCGCGCGGCGGCCAGCGGCTGCGTTGTCATCGACAATACCAGCCATTTCCGCATGGAGCCGGACGTGCCGCTGGTGGTGCCCGAGGTCAACCCGCATCACCTCAAGAATTTCCGCAAGCGCAACATCATCGCCAACCCCAATTGCAGCACCATCCAGATGGTGGTGGCGCTGAAGCCGCTGCACGATCGCTTCCGCGTCCGCCGGGTGGTGGTTTCGACCTATCAATCGGTCTCCGGCGCTGGCAAGGAGGCGATGGACGAACTCTACGCCCATACCCGCGCGGTTTTCGTCTCCGACCCGACCAGGCCCGAGCAATTCACCAAGGAAATCGCCTTCAATTGCATCCCCCAGATCGACCGCTTCATGGAAGACGGCGCGACCAAGGAGGAGTGGAAAATGGTGGTCGAGACTCGCAAGATCCTCGACCCCGACATCCAGGTTTTCGCAACCTGCGTGCGTGTTCCGGTATTTATCGGCCATGGCGAGGCACTCGATGTCGAGTTCGACAATCCGGTCGGCGTGAACGAAGCGCGCGCTTTGCTCGCGCGGGCACCGGGCGTCGAGCTTTACGACACGCGTGAGGATGGTGGCTACACAACACAACTCGAATGCCAAGGCGAGGATGCGGTGTTCGTCAGCCGCCTGCGCCGCGATCCGACGCGGCCCAACAGCCTCGGCTTTTGGTGTGTCGCCGACAATCTCCGCAAGGGCGCAGCGCTGAACGCGGTGCAGATCGCCGAAACCCTGGTCGCCGAAGGATTGCTGGCAAAATAAGCGCGCGCTGATTTCACCATTCATCGTCGCCGAGCCTCTCTCGCGCCTCGTTGAGCCGCCGTTCATGCGCGCCCCCGCGATCAATACCCTTGATACGATACCCAGGATAGGTATATGCTGGCGACCGTTATCAGCGAAGGGAGGGGTTGCCATGAGCGACCATCACGGCTCTGGCCAAGGTTCGGCCCACGACACCATCAGCGCCGCGACGATGGACCGGGAGATCGACCCGGTTTGCGGCATGACCGTCGACCCGGCGGCGGGCAAGCCCTATTTCGATCATCGCGGCCGACGCTATCATTTCTGCGGTCAGGGCTGCCGGACGAAATTCACCGCCGATCCGGAGCGGTATCTGGCGCCCAAGACCGAAGCCCCGGCCGAGCCCGCCCCGCCCGGCACCCTCTACACCTGCCCGATGCATCCCGAGGTGCAACAAGACCATCCCGGCCCCTGCCCGCTCTGCGGCATGGCGCTGGAGCCGCTGGTGCCGACCCTGGAGGCCGGTGAAAATGCCGAACTCGCCGCTATGCGCCGGCAGTTCCGGCTTGCGCTCGGGCTCGCGGTACCGGTGGTTCTTCTCGCCATGGGCGGTCATCTGCCGGGCATCGGCCCGGCGCTCGCCCGGCGCCTCTCTCCGGCGGCCTCGAATTGGGCGCAGCTCGTGCTCGCGACGCCGATCGTGTTCTGGGCCGGATCGTTCGTCTTCGTGCGCGGCTGGCATTCGCTGATCAATCGCAGCCTCAACATGTTCTCCCTGATCGCGCTCGGGACCGGGACCGCCTATCTCTACAGCTTGGCGGCGACCCTCGCGCCTGGCCTGTTCCCGGCGGGGTTTCGCGGCCCCGATGGGGCGATCGCGACCTATTTCGAAGCCGCGGCGGCGATCATCGTTCTCGTGATCCTCGGCCAGATGCTGGAACTCGGGGCACGCGCGCAGACCAGCGGCGCCATTCGCGCCCTGCTCAAGCTCGCGCCGAAGACCGCGCGCCGCCTCGGCAAGGATGGCGGCGCCGACGAGGAGATCCCGCTCGACCAAGTTCTGCCTGGCGATCGGCTGCGGGTGCGCCCGGGCGAGGCCATCCCGGTCGATGGCGTGGTGCTCGAGGGGCAAAGCCAGGTCGATGAAGCGATGGTGACCGGCGAGGCGATGCCGGTTCCCAAGGGGCCGGGCGCGGCACTGATCGGCGGCACCGTGAACGGCACCGGCGCGCTAATAATGCGGGCCGAGCGGGTCGGGGCGGAGACCGTGCTCGCGCGCATCGTCGCCCTGGTCGCCGAGGCGCAGCGCTCGCGCGCCCCGATCCAGCGCCTCGCCGATCTCGTCGCCGCTTGGTTCGTCCCGGCGGTGATCGCGGTCGCGCTGCTCTCGTTCGTTCTTTGGGCGATGTTGGGGCCGGCGCCGGCGCTCGCTTATGGGCTGCTCGCCGCGGTTTCGGTGCTCATCATCGCCTGCCCCTGCGCGCTTGGCCTCGCAACCCCGATGTCGATCCAGGTCGGGGTGGGAAGAGGCGCCAGCCTCGGCGTTTTGGTCAAATCCGCCGAGGCGCTGGAGCAGATGGAGCGGGTCGATATCCTGGTCATCGACAAAACCGGCACGCTGACCGAAGGGAAGCCGCGGCTGGTTCGGATCGTGCCGGCGGCGGGCTTCGCGGAGGCGGATATTCTCGCGCTCGCCGGAAGCCTCGAGCGCGCGAGCGAGCATCCGCTCGCGGCGGCGATCCTGGCCGCGGCAAACGCACGGGGTGTGGCGCTCGACGAGCCGGCGGAATTTACCGCGCTCGCCGGCAAGGGGGTGCGCGGTCGCATCGGTGCCCGGCGTGTTACCCTCGGCAATGCCGCGCTCGTCACTGAGGACGGCGCCAAGCCTGATGCGCTCATGGCGGAAGCCGAGGCCGCGCGCGCCGCCGGCGCGAGTGTCGTGTTCGTTGCCGTTGACGGTAAGCTCGCCGGGCTGCTCGCCATCGCTGATCCGATCAAGGACAATGCCGCGGCAACGCTGGCGGCGCTCCGCGTCGAGGGGGTGCGCATCGTCATGCTGACCGGCGATCACCGCGCAACCGCCGAGGCGGTGGCGCGTTCGCTCGGCATTACGGAAATCGAGGCCGAAACGCTGCCCGAACGCAAATCCGACATCGTCCGCCGCTTGCGTGCCGAGGGCCGCGTCGTCGCCATGGCGGGAGACGGCATCAACGACGCGCCGGCGCTCGCAGCCGCCGATATCGGCATCGCCATGGGCAGCGGCACCGAGGTCGCGCTGATGAGCGCCGGGATAACTCTGGTCAAGGGCGATCTCAACGGTATCCTCCGCGCGCGGCGCCTCAGCCGGGCGGTGATGCGCAATATTCGCGAGAATCTGTTTTTCGCCTTCGTCTATAATGCGATCGGCGTGCCGGTGGCGGCGGGCTTTCTCTATCCGTGGTTCGGCGTCCTCCTGAGCCCGGTGATC
Organism: Acidibrevibacterium sp.; assembly: GCF_049965395.1. Classification (NCBI taxonomy): domain Bacteria; kingdom Pseudomonadati; phylum Pseudomonadota; class Alphaproteobacteria; order Acetobacterales; family Acetobacteraceae; genus Acidibrevibacterium; species Acidibrevibacterium sp. The sequence goes on along the minus strand of NZ_JBMFWJ010000057.1, from coordinate 489 downwards.
GCGGCGCTCGCGATGTCGTTGAGTTCGGCGTCCGTGGTGATGAACGCGCTCCGGCTGCGGCATGCCAAACTCGACCGAGCGCGGTCAGCACGCTTGATCGCTACGGATTGAAGAGAAACAATCCACGAGGTCAGGAATGGGAACCATGGCGCCGGCATGTTTCGTCAGGGCGGCAATCAGCGTTCGTGCATCGGAGGACACCGCGTGACACACGAAACCGCCGATAGCAACCAAGCTGATCCGAAATCGTCCGGCAAATCGACCCGCGCTGCCTTCAAGCGAAAATCGCCGTCGTTTGCATCCTGCATGCCGCCGAATTTGCAAATGACAGCAGTCCGGTCTCCACCACCCACTCGACCAGCGTGCCGGCGACCGCCGCCCGGCGCGCAATACCAAAATGACCCCGAACCCCAATCTCAACCAACGTCACGTTCCGCCTCTCACCCGACGACGCGCAGACGCTGCCGCGGCTCGGCGATCGCGCGGTAG
>NZ_JBMFWJ010000056.1:0-15008 GCF_049965395.1 Acidibrevibacterium sp. | reverse complement strand
CCCTGGAGCTAAAATTCGTCTCTTTGGTGTGGGCATTGGAGGCGATGAGCCGGAATGAAAACGAAATTTTGAAAGACAAGAAATTATCTGAAAAAATATCACGAATTTTGAATTGTGCCAGAGCCCTCAACGCAGGCGATCGGCGATGGCTCAAGGAGAGACTTGATCATGCGAGAGAACCATCTCTGTGCGATCGTCTGTTCCACCTCCTGCGCACGTTACCCGTTGAGTTCGACGAAAACGGTCTGAAAAAATTTGCCAAATCTTGCGCCGACCTCCGAAACGACCTGTCTCACTTCGTTGGCCTAAATCCAAACAAGTGGAAACATAAGACATATGGCGACCTTGTCCGGGAATTAATAAATTTGACGCCAGCCCTTGATCTTTTGTGCCGTATTAAAATTCTGAAAATAATTGGCGTCTCGGACGATTTGATTCAAAAATCCGTCATTCAGAAAGAAGAAAGTGAATTTCATTTGCAGAATGCCGGCGTGGTATTGCCCGCGCCGCCGATGCCAGATCTCCCCTCGCCACAGGGCGACGCGCCCACCTGATCTCGAGCCCGACCTAAAATTCGTTTGACTGGCCTCGAATTACTTGATTTCCTTGCGTTCAACGGTTGCCGCGGTGGACGCATCCACGCATCTGCCAGCCCCCCGCGGTGAGGGGAAGGCAGGGAAACGTCTTGCTTTGCTTACTTATGCCGCGCTCCCGGATCGATGCCGGCGGCCAGTGCCAGGCGCACGAGTTCGGAGAGGCTGCGCGCCCCGAATTTTTCCATCACATGGGCGCGGTGGATCTCCACCGTGCGCGGGCTGATGCCGAGATCATAGGCGATGGTTTTGTTGGGTAGGCCAGCAACCAGCCCATCCAGAACTTCGCGCTCACGCGGGCTGAGAGTCGCAAGCCGCGCCAGCGCCTCGCGTCCCGGCGCGTCCGTCCCAACATCGACCAACGCCTGACCGACCGCTTCCAAAATCGCGCCATCGGAGAAGGGCTTTTCGACGAAATCCCGTGCCCCGGCCTTCATCGCCCTGACCGCCAGCGGCACATCGGCATGCCCGGTCATAATGATCGTCGGGATCCGCACGCCCGCGGCGCGCAGCCGCTCGAGCGTGGTCACGCCGTCGATCTCCGGCATCCGCACATCGAGGAGGAGACAGCCCGCGCCCGGCCCCGGCGGCGCGGCGAGCACAGCGACGCCGGAGGCGAAAGCCTGGCAGCGATAGCCCGCCGCTTCGAGAAGGAAACAGAGCGATTCCCGCACCGCCTCGTCATCATCGACGACGATCACCTCTGGGTCAGTCATCAAGGGTCTCCATCGGGGGGGCAAAGGCGAGGGTAAAGCGGAAAGCCGTTCCGCTCTCCGGCGCCGAGGCAACGTCGATCCGCCCGCCATGGCTCTCGACGATCTCACGGCAGATCGAGAGCCCGAGCCCCATGCCGTCACGCTTGGTGGAGACGAAGGGGCTGAACATCTGGTCGCGGATCTCGGGCGCAATGCCGGGGCCGGTATCGGCGACGGTTATTTCGGCGAACCCCTCGGATGCCGCCGTCTGGACAGTGATCTCGCGCCGGGCGCAGGGTTGCAACACCTCGACGGCGTTGCGGACGAGATTGAGTATCACCTGTTGCACCTGCACCCGGTCGGCGAGCACCGGCGGCAGATCGGGGGCGAGGGCGAAGGTGACGCGGATGCCGAATTCCCGCGCCCCGACCAGCGCCAGCGTCGCCGCCTCCTCGACCAGGGTGTTGAGATCCTCTGGCTTCTTCTCGTTCTCGCCGCGGGCGACGAAACCGCGCAGGCGCTGGATGATGCTGCCGGCCCGCGCCGCTTGCTCGCCCGCGCGCGACAGCGCGTCTGCGACCCGCGGCAAAAGCTCCGCCCGCCCGGCGGCGAGCAATTGCCGCCCAGCCTCGACGTAATTGGCGATCGCGGTCAGCGGCTGATTGATCTCATGGGCGAGGGTGGATGCCATCCGCCCCAGCGTCGAGAGCCGCGAGGTGTGGAGGAGCTTGCCGTGCAGATCCTGGAGCCGCCGTTCGGCCTCCTGCTGCTCGGAGAGGTCGCGGATGAAGCCGGCGAACAGGCGTTGCCCGCCGGCCTCGACCTCCCCAACCTGCAGCTCGATCGGAAAGCTCGTGCCATCGGCGCGCTCGCCGACGACGATGCGGCCGATGCCGATGATCCGTTTTTCGCCAGTTTCGAGATAGCGCGCGAGATAGGAATCATGCTCGCGGCGATAGGGCTCGGGCATCAGCATGCTGATATTGCGCCCGAGCATCGCGGCGGCGGGGTGGCCGAACATGCGTTCGGCGGCGGCGCTAAACGACATGATGCGACCATGGGCGTCGATGACGATGACCGCCTCCGGCGCCGTCGCGATGATGGCGCGAAGCAATTCCTCGCGCGCGAGCAGCATCTCCCGCGTCGCGTGGCGGGCGGAGATGTCATGCGCGATCATCACCCGTGTCGGCCCGTCCTCGCGCATAACGTCGCGGAGGACGATCTCGGCAGGAAAACGATAGCCGTCATCCCGCCGCATCATGATCTCACGCCGCCCGCCGGGATGGCGGTCGGTGGGCGCCAGCGCCGCTTGATCGTCAGGGTCGCAGAAGAAATCGCCGATCTGCCGGCCGATCAGCGCGGCGTCAGCGACCCCGAGCAGGGGGCCGGCGGCTTGGTTGACGAAGCGGATCACCCCGCCCGCGCCGATAACGAAAATCCCATCTGCTGCCGCCTCGAATACTGCCCGGTAGATCCGCTCCATCGCAGCCCCGCGTCAGATCGCGTCCGGATCGTGCGCGAGGCTGACATCGCGGTGCACCTCGACCGAGAGCAACAGGCCAAAGCCAAACATTGCGGTTAGCAACGCGGAGCCGCCATGCGAAATTAGCGGCAGCGGCACGCCTCCCACCGGAATCGCCCCCATCACCATCGCGAGATTGACGAACACGTAAAGCGAATAATTGACGGTGATGCCAATTGCGAGCAGGCGGGCGAAAGGCTCGCGGGCGCGCAGCGCGATCACCAGGCCGCCAGCGATGATCAGCGTGATCAGGCCGAGCAGGGCAAGCGCGCCGACGAGGCCGAATTCTTCCGCGAGCACGGTGAAGATGAAATCGGTCTGCTTTTCGGGCAGGAAGTCGAGATGGCCTTGCGTGCCATGCAGGAACCCCTTGCCCCAGAGCCCGCCCGAACCAAGCGCGATCTTCGACTGGATGATGTTATAGCCGGTGCCGAGCGGGTCGCTTTCGGGATGGAGGAAGGTCTCGATCCGGGCGCGCTGGTAATCATGCAAATGATGATAAGCGAGCGGTGCGGCGGCACCGATCGCGAGCGCGACCAGGGCGAATTTCCACCATCTGACGCCGGCGGCGAAAAACACCGCGCCGGCGACCAGGGCGGTGATGACGGCGGTGCCGAGATTGGGTTGTTTCAGGATGAGTGCCACCGGAATGGCGGTCGCCAGCGCCGGCGGGATCAGGAAGAACGGGTTGCCGATCCGTTCGAACGAGGCGCGATGAAACCAGGAGGCAAGCGCGAGGACGAGGAAGATTTTCATCAGCTCGCTCGGCTGGAGCTGAAACGCGCCGATCTCGATCCAGCGCTGTGCCCCCTTGCCGACATGGCCAAAGCGGGCGACGGCGAGCAACAGCGCGACCCCGAGCCCGTAAAGCGGCCAGGCGAGGCGCCGGATCAGGCGGAGATCGGTGAGCGCGGTCGCGATCAGAATCGCAAGCCCAAGCCCGAAGCGCAGCGCGTGGCGATTGGCGAAAGGCAGCGGCCCGCCGCCGGCGGAATAGAGCGCGACATAGCCAACCCCGGCAAGGGCGGCGAGCAGCCCGACATAGAGCCAGCTCACCGCGCGCAGCTTGGCCGCGAGCCCAAACCCCTCGGCGCGATAGAGGCGGCGCTCCATCATCGTGTCTCGGCCGGCGGCGTGCCGGGCGCCGGATCGAGGCGAGCGGCGATGCGGGGGGCGGCGGGCTGGGGCGGACGGTTGGCGGGGTCGCGGAGCAGGACATCGGTCATGATCGCGCGCGCCAGCGGCGCCGCCCGCTGCGCCCCGGCATTGCCATGTTCGACGACGACGGCGAGCGCATAGCGCGGCGCGTCATAGGGGGCGAATGCGACGAAGAGGGCGTGCGGGCGAAACTCCCAGGGAAGGCTTTCGGAGTTGAAATGCCCGTGCTCGCGCGCCTCGCGCGAGACGTGGCGGACCTGCGTCGAGCCGGTTTTGCCGGCAAGCTGCATGCCGGAAAGATCGAGGCGGGCAAGCGGGGCGGTGCCGCCTTGTTCATTGACCACCGCCCACATGCCTTCGCGGACGGCGCGCAGGAACGGCGCCGGGACATCGAGCGCCGGCCAGAAAGCGGGATCGGCGCCAGCGGCGGCGGTGCCGTTGATGCTGCGCGTCAAATGCGGCTCAACGGCGCGGCCGGTTGCGATCCGCGCCACCATGGTCGCGAGCTGCACCGGTGCGATTTCGAGAAAGCCCTGGCCGATGCCATGGACAACGGTATCGCCGGGATTCCAGTGATGGCCGTGGCTCTCGCGCCAGGCGCGGGTGGGCACGAGGCCGGCGCGGGCTTCGGGGAGTTCGATTTGCGGGCGCACACCGAGGCCGAAGCGGTTGGCCATGGCGGCGATGGCGTCGATCCCGGTGCGCCGCGCGACCTCGTAGAAAAACACGTCACAACTGTTCTTGAGCCCGCCGCGGAGATCGAGCGCGCCATGGCCATAGCGGCTCCAGCAATGAAAGCGCGTGTCGCCGAGATCGAGATAGCCGGGACAGACGATGCGCTCATTCGGGGTGATCGCGCGCGCCGCCAACCCTGCCATCGCCACCACCATCTTGAAGGTCGAGCCCGGCGCGTAGAGCCCAGCGACCGCTTTGTTGATCAGCGGCGTCTGGCGGTTCTTGGTCCATTCGTTCCATTGTGCCTGTGAGACACCGGAATTGAACAGGCTGGGGTCGAAGCTCGGCGTCGTCGCCATCGCCAGCACTTCGCCGTTGCGGGCATCCAATACCACGGCGCTTGCGCTCTCGTCCCCGAGTGTCGCCACGACATCCTGCTGCAGGCCGGAATCGATGGTGAGGGTGATTTCGGCGCCGGGAACCCCCTCCTCGCGCGCGAGTTCGCGGATCACCCGACCGACCGCGTTGACCTCGACCTGCACCAGCCCGGCATGGCCGCGGAGCGCGAGATCATGATATTTCTCCACCGCCGCGCGCCCGACCCGCATCCCCGGCAGCGCCAGCAGCGGCTCGTCCTCGGCCTCGTCCTCGCTCGGCGGCGCGACATAGCCGACGACATGCGCGAGCGTCGCCCCAAACGGGTAAAGCCGCGTGGTCCCGACATCGATCATGACGCCGGGCAGATCGGGGGCATTGACCTCGATCAGCGCCATTTCGTCCCATTCCAGGAAATCGCGCAGGATGATTGGGATGAAGCGGCGGGAATGGGCGAGTTCGCGGTCGATGCGGGCGCGCTCATGCTCCGAAAGCGGGATCAGGCCGGAAAATCGCGCGAGCGTCGCTTGCGGATCATCGGCCTGCTCGGCGATCAGCACCGCGCGCCAGTTCATCCGGTTGCCGGCGAGTGGCGTGCCGTCGCGGTCGAGCAGCCGCCCGCGCGGCGGCGCGAGCAAGCGGGCGCTGACCCGGTTGCTCTCGGCGAGCAGGGCATAGCGCTTCCCGTCCACCACCTGCACCTGATAGAGTTTGGCGGCGAGCCCGCCGAGGGCCAGCGCCTCGATCCCGCCGAGGATCAGGGCGCGGCGCGTAAAAACGTTGGTGCGGTTGGTGTCGCGGCGCATCGTTCACACCGCCGCGCTGGCGGCAAGACCGCGATGAACACGGGTCAGCAGCACCGCAAGCAGGGGATAAAACCCGATCGCGAACCCGGCCTCGACCAAAGCCGGCGCCAGCGGCAGCGCGGTGAGATCGAGGAGCGCCGTGAGCGCGTAGGAAAGCGCTGTCGCGCCCGCCGCAAAGGCCGCGAACACTAGCCAGACGAGGAGAAAACTCTGCCGCGCGAGCCCACGCCGCCAGCGCCGGGTGACGGCGGCGAACAGCAGCAGCACCAGCACATCGAGCCCGAGCGGCCCGCTGCCGAGGAGATCAGCGAACAGGCCAAGGGCGAAAACCAGCGGGAGCGTCATCGCCGCCGGGCGGAACAGGCTCCAGAAATAGACCGAGGCGAACAGGAAAGCGGGCGCCAGCGCCGCCTGCTCGGGAAGGCCGAGCGGGACCGCGAGCACGAGGAGGCCGAGCGCCGTGCCCGCCCCCGGAAACGCCGCCCGTGCGACCGCGTCGAGCTGGCGCCAAGGATCGGGGCGGGGCGCCAGCCGGGGCGAGAGGAAACGCATGGCCATCGCCGGCGCTCAGGGCTCGTAGGGCGCCGGCGGTGCTTTCGCCGCCCGGTGCTCGCCGGCCTCGGGCGGCAGGACGCCGGCGAGGCGATAATCAAACACCCGCACGACATCGAGGCGCGAAAGCCGCGCCGCCGGCACCACCATCGGCGCATTCCCGATATAATGCACCGTGCCGACCGGGAGCCCGGCCGGGAACGCATTGGCCTCGGCGCTGGTCACCACCCGTTCGCCCTCCGCCGGTGGGGTGTCCTCGGGCCAGAACAGTAGCCGCGGCAGCGCGCCGTTGGTCCCGGCGAGGATGGCGCGGGCGCGGCTTTGCTCGAGCGTCACCGGGACGCGGCTATTGATGTCGGTGATCAGCATCACCCGTGCGCTGCGCGACCCGGTTTCGGTGATGCGCCCAACCAAGCCGCGATCATCGAGCGCGACCTGCCCCTTGGTGATGCCATGCCGCGGCCCGGCCGCGAGTAGGACCGAGCGGGCATAGACGCCACCGGCATCGGCCACGACCCGCGCCGTGACATAGGCCGCTGCCGGGTCCGGGATCCAGTGGAGATTGGCGCGCAAGGTCGCGTTCTCGGCCTCGAGCGCCAGCGCGACCGCCTGCCATTGCCGCAGCCGCTCGTTTTCTTCGCGCAGCATGGCGTTCTCGCTGACCAGCGAGACGAGATGGCCGGCTTCGACGATGGCGCCGCGGACACGGGTGACGGGATTGGCGATGAGATCGTAAAGCGGCGCCAGCGTGTCACCGAGGCTCGCGCGCACCCGTTCGGCGAGCAGGGCATCGGCCTTGCCGAGCAAGAGCAACGCAAAGGCGCCGGCAATCAGCAGCGGCAGGGTGAGCCGTGCCAGCGCCTGGCGCGCGGGAATGGACAGCCGGATCATCGGGCGTCGTCCCTCCTTGGCGTGGCGATCGCCCGCGCCCGCCGGTGTCTTCTCCCGGTGCGGGCGCCGGCGATCGGCCGGAGATCAGGGTGGTTTGTCGCGATCACTCAATACATGGTGGACAGAACATGGCGTAGTCTTTTCATCTCTTCGAGCGCGCGGCCAGTGCCGAGGGCGACGCATTGCAGAGGCTCCTCGGCGACCACCACCGGCAAGCCCGTGGCATCGCGCAGTACCTGATCCAGACGATAGAGCAAAGCGCCCCCGCCCGTCAGCACGATTCCCTTATCGACGATATCGGCGGCGAGTTCCGGCGGCGTATTTTCGAGCGCGACCTTCACCGCTTCCACAATGGCGCTCACCGGCTCGCTGAGGCTTTCGGCGATCTGGCGCTGGCTGACCAAGACCTCGCGCGGCACGCCGTTCATCAGATCGCGCCCCTTCACTTCGCGATAGGCGCCTTCATCGCCGTCATAAAGCGAACTCGCGGCGCCGATTTCGAGCTTGATCCGCTCGGCCGAACCCTCGCCGATCAGGAGATTATGGTTGCGGCGGATATAGTTGATGATCGCCTCGTCCATCTTGTCGCCGCCGACGCGCACACTCCGCGCATAGACGATGCCGCCCAAGGAAATCACCGCGACCTCGGTGGTGCCGCCGCCGATATCGACGATCATGCTGCCGGATGGCTCGGTGACAGGCAGGCCGGCGCCGATGGCGGCGGCCATCGGCTCCTCGATCAGCAAAACCTTGCGCGCGCCGGCGCTTTCCGCGCTCTCCTGGATCGCGCGGCGTTCGACCGCGGTCGAGCCGGAGGGGACGCAGATGATGATCAGCGGGCTCGCGAAGCCGCGGCGGTTATGCACCTTGCGGATGAAATGCTTGATCATTTCCTCGGCGACCTCGAAATCGGCGATCACGCCGTCGCGCAAGGGCCGGATCGCGGAGATGTTGCCGGGCGTGCGGCCGAGCATGTGCTTGGCTTCCTCGCCGACCGCAAGCACTTGCTTCTTGCCGCGAACATCAGCGATGGCGACGACGCTCGGCTCGTCGAGCACGATGCCGCGGCCTTTGACATAGACCAGCGTGTTGGCGGTGCCGAGATCGATCGCCATGTCGGCCGACATGAAACCAAGCAGCCGGGAAAACATCGTGTCCAAACTCCTGTCAGCCGCATCGCGGGCTGCGGAGGGTTAGCCGGCCCCGCGCGCGCAAACAAGCCCGGCGATCACAAACCAGCGCGCATGGCTTGCCCGCGCCGACCGCGTCAGGCAAAACAATCGTGGTCGCTGAGAGAGATATCAAAAAGGGAATAACAGGACATGAACACGCGCCCGCCCGCCCGGCGCCGCACGCGGACCCCGCTTGTCTTCGTCGCCCTGCTTCTCCTTGCCGCCTGCGGCGACGATGGCGGCTGGGCTGATTACAGCAGCGACGACGACGGCGGTATGTTTGGCAGCGACGGCTATGAGCAGGGCGGCCCCGGCTATTACGGCATGGGCATGCCCTATGGCGGCGCCTATGAGGGCGGCGGCGTCGGTTGGGGCGGGTTCAATTACGACGAGTAGTCGACATGCGGGGCCGCCGGCGGCGCGCCCCGCGAGGGAACATTACCCGGAGCCCAAGCTCGCACGCGGGAAGCGGAAATCGATCGCGCAAAACTCGCAGGTCATGACGATATCGCCGCCGACCGCCATGTCGTCGAGATCGTGCGGCGGAAATCCCTCGAGAATGGCGGCAAGGCGGGCGCGCGAGCAACGGCAGCCGAAGGCGAGCGCGCGCGGTTGGCCGAGGACGATCCCGGTCTCGTAAAACAGGCGTTGCAGCAGGATTTCGGGGGTGAGACGATCATCGAGCAACTCGGCCTTGGTCAGGGTCGCGGCGAGCAGCGTTGCGGTGCGCCAGTCCTCTTCGGCGGCATCACTCTCGGCGCCCGGCCTGTCGGCAAGGCGTTCCAGAATCAGGCCGCCGGCGCGCCAGCCAGAAGCGGTCTCGGCGCAGGCGAGCTGAAGGCTCGCGGCGAGCTGGGCGCTGGTCACGTAATAATGCTCCGCCATCGCCGCCAAGGTCTCGCCATGGGTCGCGACGATACCTTGATGGCGCTCGCGATCGGCGCCCTGGTCGATGGTGAAGGCGATATGACCCGCGCCGAGGAGGGCGCCAGCGGAGAGCGCGGTATCAACGGGCAGTGGCACGCCCTCGGCGAGGGCGGCATAGAAGCGGAGGGCGCCGGTTTCGGTGCAATCGGCGGCGAGGGTGCGGAGCGGCCCGTCGCCGCGTGCGTGCAAGCTGAAGGAGCCATGGAATTTCAGCCCGCTGGCAAGACAGGCCACCAGCGCCAGCGCCTCGCCGGCGAGTGCCGCGACCGGCGCCGGGTGGGCATGGCGGGCGAGCAGCGCCTCAGCCAGCGGGCCAAGCCGCACCAGCCGCCCGCGCACCGGCGCGTCGACGAGGTGAAACGGGATGACCCCGCGTGGCACGACGAGGTCGGGCACGTCCGGGCGCTCAGTATCGAGGAAGGCTGGCCTTTCGTTCATGCCGGCAAGATAGGCGCTCGCGCCCGCGAGCGCGAGGGCGGGATGGGCTTTTACGCCGCCGCGTCGCGCGCTGGCAGCGAACGCTCGCGGAGCGCCTCGGCGCCGAGGCGGGCACAGAAATCGCCAAACCCCTCGCCCGCCTCGCGCTCCGCGGCGAAGGCGGCGAACAGCGGCGCCAGCGCCGGCGCGAGATCGGCCTCGGCGATCTTGTCATGGAGTTTGAAGGAGAGCCGCGTTCCGGCGAAATCGCCGCCGACATAGAGCGCGTAATGCCCCGGCATTCGCCCGACGATGCCGATATCCCCGCCATAGGGCCGGGCGCAGCCATTCGGGCAGCCGGTCAGGCGGAGGCTGATGCGCTCGCCGGCGAGCCCGACGCTGGCCAATGCCGCCTCGATCGCGGCGACGATCGGCTGATGCACCCGCTCCGCCTCCGCGAGCGCGAGGCCGCAGGTGGGCAGCGCTGGGCAGGCGAGCGACCAGCGCGCGAGCGGGGTCAGCGCTTCGGCGAGCACGACACCATGCTCGCGAAGCAGCGTCTCGACCGGGCCGCGATCGGCGGGCGCGAGGTTGGAGAGCAAAATATCCTGCTGGCCGGTCAGCACCGGATCGGCACCGAAACGGGCGACGACGGCGCGGAGCGCGGTGCGCAACCGCTTCGTGCCGCGATCCTCGATCCGGCCCGCCGGCACCGGCACGCCGAGCCAGAATTTGCCGTTGCCTTGCGCGTGCCACCCCAGGATTTCCGGGATCTGAAACGGCGGCAGCGGCCGCGGCGGGGCGAGCGGGGCGCCAAAATACTCGTCCAACATGCGCTTGGCCCAGTCCAGACCACGCTCATCGAGCAGGTATTTTAGTCTCGCGCGGCGGCGATCGCTGCGATCGCCGTAATCGCGCTGCAAGGCGATCACCGCTTCGACGCCGCGCCGGAGATCGTCGGGGCCAACGAAGCAGAGCGGCGTCGCAAGGCGCGGATAGGTGTCCTTCCTGTTATGCGTCATGCCGAGCCCGCCGCCGAGCGCGAAATTATAGCCGAGCAAGCGCTCGCCCGCGAACAGCCCGATGATGCCGAGATCATTGGTGAGGACGTCGATCGTGTTGTCCTCTGGCGTTGCGATGCCGATCTTGAATTTGCGCGGCAGATAAGTCGGGCCGTAAAGCGGCTCCGGCGCGGCGCCGAGCACCGCTTGCCCCGCTTCGTCGAGAAACAGCTCGTGATAGGCGCGGCTTGCCGGCAGCAGGGCCGCCGACAGCATCGCGGCATCGGCGCGAATGCGCGCATGCACCGCATCGCGCCGCGGCGCCGGCGTCGCCGTGACATTGCGCACGACATCGCCGCAAGCCGCTTGGGTGGTGAGCAGCGTTTGGTTGATGGCGGCGATGCTGGCCTTGAGATCCTGTTTGATGACGCCGTGGAACTGCACCCCCTCGCGCGTGGTGATGCGGAGTGTGCCGTTGCCGTAGCGATCGGCGAGGGCGTCGAGCGCGAGATATTGCGCCGCTGTCAAAACGCCGCCTGGCATGCGCACCCGGACCATGAAGGAGAAATCCTTGGCCTCGCCGCGCTGTTTGCGTTCGGTCGCCGTGTCGCGGTCGTGCTGTTCGTAGGTGCCGTGGAATTTCAGGAGGTTATAGGTATCCTCGCTGACCTCGCGGCTGGGGCTCGCGAGTTCGGCGGCAAGTTCGCCGCGCAGGAAGTGGCTCGCGGCCTTGAGACGTTCGACGCCACTCGGCGGGCGGGGAGGGGACATGGGCGACTCCATCGGCTGATCGGCCGGCGCTGATGGCCAGAATGGAGTCGTTGATAGCCATAAATCACGATTTATGGAAGGAGAAATTTTATTACACAAAAGATCGTGCCAGATGGGCCGTTTCCCACCCCGGCACGATCTTTCGGCCGCCGTCAGTCCTTCGGCAGTTCGACGATGCGGAGATAAGGCTTCAGCGCCTTCCAGCCCTGCGGGAAACGCTGCTTCGCCTCCTCGTCGGAGAGGCTCGGGACGATGATCGCCGGCTCGCCCTTGGTCCAATTGACCGGGGTTGCGACCTTGTAGCGGTCGGTGAGTTGGAGACTGTCGATAACGCGGAGAATTTCCTGAAAATTCCGGCCGGTGGAGGGCGGGTATGTCATCATCAGGCGGATTTTCTTGGCCGGATCGATGATGAACACCGAGCGCACCGTCAGCAGCGGGTCAGCCGCCGGGTGCACCATGCCATAGAGGTCGGAGACCTTGCGATCGGCGTCGGCGATCATCGGGAAATTGAGCGCTTGGCCCTGCGTTTCCTCGATATCCTTCTCCCAGCCCTTGTGCGAGCTTGCCGGATCGACGGAAAGCCCGATGACCTTGACATGGCGCTTGTCCCATTCCGGCTTGAGGCGCGCCGCCTCGCCGAGTTCTGTGGTGCAGACCGGGGTGTAGTCCTTCGGGTGGCTGAACAGGATGCCCCACGAATCGCCGAGCCATTCATGAAAACGAAGGCGGCCGTGGGTGCTGTCCTGCTCGAAGTCGGGGGCGATCTGGCCGAGTTGCAAGCTCATGGTGAGGTCCTTTGCTTTGTCGCTGACAATAAAAATTTTCTTGCGGATCAGAGGCACGTTCGCCGCTAGATCGCGAAGCTGATCGCCTCTGAAACCGGTCGGCGCAGGCCGGCTTCGGTGGCACGGCGGAGCAGATCATGGAGCGTGAGCGAGGCGAAGCGCGCGCCGACGATGGCCTCCATCTCCGACCAGAGCGGGATGACGACGGCGCCGGCGAGGTCGCCGCCGAACTCATCGGGCGGATCCGGCTCCTCATGCGCGGCGGCAAGGATGTCGCCGAGGCGGATATCGCGTGGCGAGCGGCCGAGCCGGTAGCCGCCGCGCGGGCCACGCAGGCTTTCCAGCACGCCGGCGCGCGCGAGCGCCTGCAGCAGCGGCTCCATGCCGCGCCGGGCGAGGCAAAGCCGCTCGGCGATGTCGGCGGCGCTGACCGCCGCACCGCGTCCACCGTGAAAGGCGATATCGAGCGCGATCAGCACCGCCAGCATCCCGCGATCATGGCGCAACAGCATCCCGCGTTCCTCGTCCTGCAATTCCACCATTGTCCAGCGTATATTTCCTCGATATAGTGATGGCCATGGAAAAAGCAAACCCCACCCCGTTCACCCTGCCGCGCCCGCCGGCGCGCGGGCGGATTTATGACAGCATTCTCGAAACCATCGGGGCGACGCCGCTGGTGCGCCTGCCGCGCCTCGCTGCGGCGGAGGGCATCAAGGCTGATCTCGCGCTGAAACTGGAGTTCTTCAACCCGCTCGGCTCGGTGAAGGACCGCATCGGCCTCGCGATGATCGAGCAGGCGGAAGCGGATGGGCTGATCACGCCGGGGCGGAGTGTCCTGGTCGAGCCGAGTTCAGGCAATACCGGCATCGGGCTTGCCTTCGTCGCGGTCGCGAAGGGCTATCGCTTGATCGTCACCATGCCGGAAGGCGCCTCGATCGAGCGGCGCAAGATGCTGCGGTTGATGGGGGTCGAGCTGGAATTGACGCCGGCGGCGAAGGGGATGCGCGGCGCCATCGCCCGCGCCGAGGAAATCCTTGCGGCGACGCCAAACGCTTGGATGCCACGGCAGTTCGACAACCCCGCCAACCCCGCGATCCATGTCGCGAGCACCGCCGAAGAAATCTGGACCGACACCGCCGGCCGCGTCGATATCGTCATTGGCGGTGCCGGCACCGGCGGCACCATGACGGGGATCGCCCGCGCGCTGAAGCCGCGTAAGGCCGGGCTTCGCTGTTTCGTCGTCGAGCCGGCGGAAAGCGCCGTGCTCTCGGGGGACGAGCCGGGGCCGCACGGGATTCAGGGCATCGGCCCCGGGTTCAAGCCAAGCATCCTCGACATGGCGCTGATGGATGGCGTTCTGCGCGTCACCGAGCGCGAGGCGATCGCCATGGCCCGCCGCGCCGCCGCAACCGATGGCATCCCGCTCGGCATCTCTTCGGGGGCGGCGCTGCAGGCCGCGCTCACGACCGCGCGCGAGGAGGCAAATGCCGGCAAGCTGATCGTCGCCATCGCCCCGTCTTTTGCCGAACGCTATTTCTCGACCCCGCTTTTCGCCGGGCTCGGCTGACACGAGCAGACGCCGCGATGAATGACGCCAAAACCGCGCTCGGGCAGAAAATCCTCCGCATCAAGCGGGAAAAAGGGTTGCGCTGGGCGGAGATCGCGGCGCGGCTCGGCCATGCGCCGGTTTTTGTCTGCGCTGCCTGCCTTGGGCAAATGTCGATGACCGCCGAAACCGCCGAAAAAGCCGCCGCACTCTTTGATTTGAGCGCGGAGGAGGCGGCGCTTTTGACCGAAATCCCCTATCGCGGCTCGCTCCCGACCACGGTGCCGACCGATCCGTTGATCTATCGCTTCTACGAGTTGATCCAGGTCTATGGCACCACCTGGAAGGAATTGATCGGCGAGGAATTCGGCGACGGCATCATGAGCGCGATCGATTTCGACATGACGCTGGAGCGTCAGCCGGATCAAAAGGGCGATCGCGTCAAGCTCACCCTGAGCGGGAAATTTTTGCCCTACAAACGGTATTAGGTATGGAGTCTCGGTTTGGATTTGGGGGCTTGGGTGTAGGGAGCGGAAGTTCGGTTTCAGGCGACAAGGCGGAGAAACGGACATCCGCCTGACAACGGCATGAGGCGGTTTACATCGCCGCGTTGGCGCCCTTGTCGAAGGCGTCGGGGTGGATGCCATATGTCTTTTCGAAACCAGCCTTGACGAAATCAATCAGATCGTCGTTCTGATGCGTGCCGGTCAACCAATCGTATTCATGGTGGAACGGCCCTTTGCCAAGAACCCGCTGCTTGGCGAGATCGCAGATCAGCAAGTGTCCAAAAAAGACCGTGCAGGTGTCCCACACCGATCTGCGTTCGCGCCCGGGAAGCACGCGCGCATGGATGCGTTCGGTGTCCGTTCGGTCGATGAAGAGCGGCAGGTTGCACCGGAAGACCGCCGCGCTGTCCGATTTGTGCTGCTCCGCCCAGTAAAAGCCCCGCCAGCAGAAATACTCGAGATGCTCAAATTTATCGCGGCAAAACGAGAGGAAGGCGGCGGCGATAAGGCGGAACGGCAGGTCGTTGGGCGAAACTCTGGACGACCCGGCTATTGGCGCGTCATGTGCGTGAGCACGCGGTGGACGCTGGATTTCCTTGCCTGGCCAGCGTGG
>NZ_JBMFWJ010000055.1:0-15260 GCF_049965395.1 Acidibrevibacterium sp. | reverse complement strand
GGCCGCGCAGGTGGTGCAGCAGCGTGACAGTGTGAAGCACCCCTTCGCCGCCTGAACGAAGGCCGTTTCTGTAAGCGCGCGCCGGGATTGCTGCGGCGCGCGGTGTCGTGCGGGGTGACCCTGATCCGACAGACTGCTAACGTGCGGCGATGACGGTTCGTGGCCGGGGTGTGCAATCGGTCGAGATTGCCGGGCGGATCCTGGAGGCGCTGATGGGCGCCGGACGGGCGGCGATGCTGCGCGACCTCGCCGCCGAAGCCGCGGTTACCCCGGCGCAGGCGCATGCCTATCTCGTTAGCCTACGCAAGCTCGGCCTCGTCGAGCAGGATGGCGCCTCCGGGCGTTATCGCCTCGGCCCCTTCGCGCTCCGCCTCGGCCTCGCGCGTCTCAGGGGACTGGACCCGCTCCGCATGGCCGCCGAAACCATTGGTCAACTTTCCGACCAGCTCGATCTGATGGTGGCGATTACCGTGTGGGGCGACCACGGCCCGACGGTCGTGCAGGTGCATGAGGCGGCAACGCAAGTGCATGCCAATGTCCGCGCCGGAACGGTGTTTTCCCTCACCGGCACCGCGACCGGCTGGGTCTTCGCTGCCTTTGCCGCGCCGGCCTTGGTCGAGGAGATGATCGCGGCCGAGCTTGCCAATCCGGCGCATAGCCAGCGCGTTGCCGCCGGGATGCGGCTCGAGGACGTCCGCGAAATGGTTGCGCGGGTGCGCCAGACGGGCTATGCCAGCACCGCCGGGGCGCCGGTTCCCGGGGTGAGTGCGATCAGCGCCCCGGTTTTCGACCATGGCGGGCAGATCCAGTTCGTGGTGACCGCGATCGGCCCCTCCGGCCTCGTCGATCTCAGCCCGGACAGCACGCAGATCGCGGCTATTCTCGCCTACGCGAACGCGCTCTCGCGTGGGCTCGGCGCCGAGCGGGGGCCGATCAGGACATCGCCGCCGCTGGCGTCGGCGCCATGGCCCGCCGTTTCGCCATGTGACGCGCGGCGATGAAGCCGAACGTCATCGCCGGGCCCAGGGTGATGCCGCCGCCAGGATAATTTCCTCCCATGATGCTCGCGAGATCGTTGCCGGCGGCATAAAGTCCGGGGATTGGCGCGCCACTCTCATCGAGCACCCGCGCCTCGGCGTCACTTCTGATCCCGGCGAAGGTGCCGAGATCGCCCGGCACCAGCTTGATCGCATAAAATGGCGGCGTTGCGAGCGGGCCGACACAGGGATTCGGCTGGTGCTTGGGATCGCCGAGATAGCGGTTATAGGCGGTGCTGCCGCGGCCAAATGCGGGGTCGTCACCGCGTTTGGCGGCCTCATTGTAGCGGGCGATAGTCGCCGCCAGGGCGGCGGCATCGATCCCCGCCTTGGCCGCGAGTGCCTCGATACTCTCGCCGCGCAACAGATAGCCCGAACGCAGCGCCGGGCCGAGCGGCACCGGGAAAGGCTTGACGAAGCCAAGCCCATAATGGCGCAGCGCCGGGTGATCGGTGATTAGGAAGGCGGCGCATTCCTCCCCTGCCGGGATCGTTCGCTGCATCGCCTGGACGAAATCGTGATAGGAATTGGCCTCGTTACAAAAGCGCAGGCCGGCACGGGTGACGGCGATCACCCCGGGCTTGGCGCGGTCGATGAAATGCGGAAAGACGCCGAAACTGCCATCTCGCCGCGGCACCCGCGAGACCGGAACCCAAGCGGCGGCGTTGGGCAAATCGAGTGTGAGGGCAGCGCCGGCCGCGGCCGCGAGGCGCAGCCCGTCGCCGGTGTTTTCCTCGGGCGCTGGCGAAAAATGCTCGCGCCCAGTCGGGGCGTGCGGGAACAAGGCCTGGCGGCGGGCGCGGTCCTGGGGAAAGCCGCCGCAGGCGAGCACCACGCCGGCGCGCGCCATGACGCGGACCGGCGTGCCCGCGCGTGTCACGATCGCGCCACGCACCGCGCCGTCCTCGCGGATCAGTTCGGTGACCGGCGCCGCAAGCCAAAGCGGGATCCCGAGATCGAAGGCCGATTTGGCGAGCCGTGCGGCGAGCGCGTTGCCGTTGGTCAAGCGCATGGCGCGGCCATGAAATAATCGGTCGCGGCCATAGCGAAGCAGGAGGCGGGCGACATAAGCGGCCGAAACCGGCGAACGCGTGACATTGAAAAAATGCAGCAATTCGGCGCCAGAGCCGATCATCATGCCAAGAAAGGTGATTTCGCGGAGCGGCGGGCGGAGGTTGCGCACTGCTGGCCCGAGCGCGCCGGCATCGAAGGGAGCGGCGCAAATCGACCGCCCGCCCGCGAGCCCGCCCGGCGCATCGGGGTGATAGTCGGAAAATTGCGGGCCGAGCACAAATTGCACCGCGGTGTCGCGCTGGAAAAACGCCACCATCTCAGGGCCTGCGGCGAGAAACGCATCGACCCGCGCGGCGTCGAAGAAATTTCCCGCCTCATACGCGAGATAGCGCCGGGCCGCGGCGGCATCGTCGGCAATGCCGGCCTCGCGTGCCAGGGGGTTGCCCGGAATCCAGAGCCAGCCGCCCGAACGCGCGGTGGTGCCGCCATAGACCGCGGCCTTTTCGGCGACGATCACTTCGAGCCCGAGCTTGCGCGCCGTGATGGCGGCGGCAAGCCCGCCGGCGCCAGAGCCCGCCACCAAAACGTCACAATCCACCGTCGCCAACGCCGCCGCCATTGCGCGCCTCCCTGCATCTTAATTCATCTATTGCGAAGGTATTCGGTATTCGCTAGCTTGGCAACAACAAGGCCGCGCCGGATAGCGGTCGGACGCCGCGCGCGAGGGAGGAGAGATCAGAACGCATGGACCATAAAATCACGAGCATCCCACCACGCCGCCCGGCCAGCCGCGGGTTGAGCCGGCGTGCGCTGACGCAGGCTGGCCTTGGCTTGCTCGCGCTCCCCGCCATTCGCCCGGCCCGCGCTGCTGCGCCGCTTCGTCTCGGCGTGCTTGTCGATATGTCGAGCTGGGGGCGGGATACCGGGGGCCCGGCCTCGGTGGTCGCAGCCCAGATGGCGGCCGAGGAGATGGGCGGCAGCATCGGCGGCCGGCCAATCGAGATCCTCGGCGGTGATCACCGTATGAACCCCGATCTCGGCGTCCAGATCGCGCGCGGCTGGATCGACAATCAGGACGTGCAGGCGATCGTCGATGTCCCGAACTCGGCGCTTGGCCTGGCGATTTCGGGATTTTGCAAGGAAAAGAACCGGCTTGCGCTGCTTTCCGGGCCGGGGGCGAGCGCGATCACCAATCAGGCCTGCAACGCCAATACCGTGCAGTTCACCTACGACACCTATGCGCTCGCCCATGTCACAGGCGCGGCGCTGGTGGCGGAGGGGGCCAAGAGCTGGTATTTCATCACCGCCGATTACGCCTTTGGCCATCAATTACAGGCCGACGCGACGGCGTTCATCGAAAAAGCCGGTGGCAAGGTGCTCGGCCATTCGCTGCACCCGACCGGCGCCAGCGATTTTTCCTCGGTGCTGCTCGCCGCGCAGGCATCGAAAGCCGATGTCGTCGCGTTCGCCAATGCTGGGCAGGATACCGATAACGGCGTGAAGCAGGCGGCGGAGTTCGGTATTGGTCAACGTTTGAACGGCCAGCGCATCGCCGCTCTTTTGATGTTTATTGCCGATGTCCACGCGATCGGTCTTCCGGTCGCGCAAGGGATCATGCTGACGACGGCGTCATATTGGAATCTCAACGCCGAGACGCGAGCCTGGTCGGAGCGGTTTTTCGCCCGCACCAAAGTCATGCCGACCATGGAGCAGACCGGAACCTATGGCGTCGTTTTGCATTATTTGAAAGCGGTCGCGAAAGTCGGCACCGATCCGCAAGCGGTCATGGCGGAAATGCGAAAGATGCCGATCAATGGACGCCTTCGTGAAAAACGGCTATCTTCGCCCGGATGGCCGGGTGATCCGTGACATGTATCTCGTGCGCGTCAAATCGCCGGCCGAATCGAAGGAGCCGTGGGATTATTATGAGATCGTGCGGACCGTGAAAGGTGAGGATGCGTTTCGCCCGCTCGCCGACAGCCTTTGCCCTCTGGTCAAGAAAGCCTGACTATCTCCTCACAGGAAAGCAGAGACATGAGCAATTTCGCCAGCACCCAGGATTTGACTGAGAAGAAAATCTCTTTTGAGGAACTCGGTCCCGGGCTTTATGGCTATACCGCCGAGGGCGATCCCAATTCCGGTGTCGTCATCGGCGACTCTTCGGTCCTGGTGGTCGATGCCCAGGCCACACCGCAGATGGCGGCCGACGTTATCGCGCGCATCCGCGGTGTTACGGAGAAACCCATCAGCCATGTCGTGCTGTCGCATTATCATGCGGTGCGCGTTCTCGGCGCCAGCGCCTATCGGGGTGCGGAGATCATCGCGTCCGACGTCACCAACCGCCTCATCGAGGAGCGCGGCGCGGCCGACATGGCGAGCGAGATCGGGCGTTTCCCGCGGCTCTTTCGTGGCCGCGACACGATCCCGGGTCTCACCCACCCGAGCCTCGTCTTTCATGACCGGATGACTTTGAAACTCGGCAAACGTGTGGTCGAAATCATCCATATCGGTCGCTCGCACACGGCAGGCGATACGATTGTATGGCTGCCGGAGGAAAAAGTTCTCTTTGCCGGCGATACCGTCGAATTCGGTGCAACCCCCTATTGTGGCGATGCGCATTTTACCGACTGGCCGGCGACGCTCGCGAAACTCCGTGCGTTTGGCGCCGAGCGTTTGGTGCCTGGGCGCGGGCGGGCGTTGATCGGGCGCGAGGAGGTCGAGGAGGGGATCACCGGGACGGCGCAATTCACCGGCGATCTCTTCGCGTTGGTCAAGGCGGATGTCGCGAAAAATTTGCCGCTCGCAGATATCTATGCCCACGCGCTTGCCGAGATGCGGCCGAAATACGGGCATTGGGTGATTTTCGACCATTGCATGCCCTTCAATGTCTCGCGTGCTTATGACGAGGCCTGCGGCATCGACTGGCCGCGTATCTGGACGGCGGAACGCGATATCGAGATGTGGCGCGCCCTCGAAGGCGCGGGCAAATCCGGCTGAGGGGTCCGCGATGAAATACCATCCTCCGCGTTATCCGGCAGCGTCCGTCGTGAAATCCGGGGCGCATCACACGGTGGTGGTCGCGGGCGGTGGGCTGGTTGGGCTTACGCTGGCGCTCGATCTCGCGCAGCGCGGGATTGGCGTCGTCCTGGTCGATGACGAGGATACCGTATCAGTCGGCTCGCGGGCGATCTGTTTTGCCAAACGTACGCTGGAGATTTATGACCGTCTCGGGCTTGGCGAACGCATTTTGGAAAAAGGCGTCACTTGGAACACTGGAAAAATTTTTTTCCAAAAGCGTGAGATTTACGCCTTCGACTTGCTGCCCGACAGCGGCCATCATTATCCTGCCTTCATCAATCTGCAGCAATATTACGTCGAGGAATGGCTGGTCGAGGCATGTCAGGCTGCCGGCGTTGATCTTCGCTGGAAGCATCGGGTTGTTTCCGTCGCCAATCATCCTGATCATGTCGCGCTGCGGATTGAGACGCCGGCCGGCGCCTATGATCTCACCTGCGCGTGGCTTCTGGCATGCGATGGCGCGCGCTCAACGGTGCGCGAGGCGATGGCTTTGCCATTTGTCGGGCGCGCTTTTCCTGATCGCTTTCTGATCGCCGATGTCGAGATGAAGGCGCCGTTTCCGAGCGAACGCTGGTTTTGGTTCGACCCACCATTTCATCGCGGCCAGTCGGTGCTTCTCCATCGCCAAGCCGATGACATCTGGCGGATCGATTTCCAGCTCGGCCCCGATGCCGATCCCGAAGAAGAACGCAAGCCCGAGCGCGTCATCCCACGCGTGCGAGCGATGCTTGGCGATACGCCGTTCGCTTTGGATTGGGTGAGCGTCTATACGTTCCGCTGCCGGCGGCTTAAAAAATTCGTCCATGGCAGGGTGATTTTCGCCGGCGATGCCGCGCATCAGGTGAGCCCATTTGGCGCCCGCGGCGGCAATGGCGGCGTGCAGGACGCCGATAATCTCGCCTGGAAACTTGCCGCTATTCTCGATGGCAGCGGCGATGAACGCCTGCTTGCGAGCTATGATAGCGAGCGTGTGGCGGCGGCGGATGAAAATATTTTGCACTCGACACGCAGCACCGATTTCATTTCGCCAAAATCAGACGCCATTCGCGCGTATCGCGATGCGACCCTGCTGCTCGGTGCGCATTTCGAATTCGCGCGGCGCCTGGTGAATTCCGGTCGGCTGTCGCAACCCGCGATTTTGCGGGAAAGCCCGCTCAACGATCCCCGGGCGGCGGGATGGAACGGCGCGCCGGCGCTAGGGAGCCCGGCGATCGACGCGCCGATACGTTATCGCGGCCGGAAGACATGGCTTCTGCGGCATCTCGGCGGTCAGCAATTCACGCTCATGGCGTTTGCGCCTGTCGCCGGCGAAATGCGTGCGGCACTGCGCGCAGAAGGGATCGAGACTGTGGTGATCGCTGATCGCGAGAGCGGCGATGACGAAGACGATGTCTTGATCGATAGTGAAGGTCTGGTCAGACGGCGCTATGGCTCTCTCGAAGGCGGCGGGATTCTGTTTCGCCCTGACCAGCATGTCGCGAGCGTGATGACGCGCCCCGACCATGCGGCAGCGGCGCGCGAGTATTGTCTTGCGGGCGGCGCTCTGGCGGAGATCGCGGCATGACGCTCGATACCAGTGCCCATCTCGATGACCCCGATGCGATTTTTGTTGCGATCGCCGCCGCGCATGCTGGGCTGAGCGCGGAACAATCGCGGCGGCTGGATGCCGCGTTGGTGCTGCTGCTGGCAAACCAAGTCGACGCCAGTGCTACCGTTCTCGCGGCGATCGCGGCGGCGCGGCGCGTCGTCCTCGGCGACGAAATCACAGAGGGCCAATCCGAAACGAAATGAGAGGAAGACTGAGATGAACGCGATCGATCAGCGAGCCGGCGCCGATGGGCTTGCCTATCTCAGTGGTTTCGGCAATGAATTTGCGAGTGAGGCGATCGCTGACGCGCTGCCACGCGGGCAGAATTCGCCCCAGCACGTGCCGCTCGGCCTCTATGCCGAGCAATTTTCGGCGACAGCCTTCACCGTGCCGCGCCGTGAAGCGCGCCGCACTTGGCTCTATCGCATCATGCCATCGGCGCGACACCAGCGCTTCCAGCCGATCGAGCTGCCGCTGTTGGCCGGCCCCCTCGCGCCGCCCAATCCCAACCGCATGCGCTGGGATCCGATTCCGATCCCTGAGCAACCAACGGATTTTCTCGAAGGCCTGATCACGATCGGCGCAAATAGCGAGGCAACAGCGCCGGCCGGCGTCAGCATTCACGTCTATGTCGCCAATCGCTCGATGCGGCGCGCGTTTTTCGATGCCGATGGCGAATTGCTTTTGGTGCCGCAAACCGGGCGTCTGCGCCTGGTGACGGAGTGCGGGCGGCTCGATGTCGCGCCTGGGGAAATCGCGATCGTGCCGCGCGGGATGAAATTTCGCATCGATCTCCATGATGCGCAGGCACGCGGCTATGTCTGCGAAAATCATGGCGCTGCCTTGCGTTTGCCCGATCTCGGGCCGATCGGGAGCAACGGCCTCGCCAATCCCCGCGATTTTCTCGCACCCCAAGCCTGGTTCGAGGAGCGCGCCGAGCCGACGGAATTGGTGCAGAAATTTCAAGGAACGCTATGGTCGACAATGCTCGATCGCTCACCCTTCGATGTCGTTGCCTGGCATGGCAATGCGGTGCCGTGCAAATACGATCTCGCTTTGTTCAATACCATCGGCACGGTGAGCTTCGATCATCCCGACCCCTCGATCTTCACCGTGCTCACCTCGCCGACCGCGGTCGCGGGGGTTGCCAATGTCGATTTCGTGATTTTCCCACCGCGCTGGATGGTCGCCGAGCACACATTCCGGCCACCCTGGTTTCATCGCAACGTGATGAACGAATGCATGGGTCTCGTGCGCGGCGAATATGATGCGAAAGCGGGCGGATTTTTGCCGGGAGGGTTGTCGCTCCATAGCTGCATGAGCGCGCATGGACCGGACGCAGCGAGCACCGAGCGCGCCATGGCCGCTGACCTCGTGCCGCAGAAAATCGACAATACGCTCGCCTTCATGTTTGAAACCAGCCTCGTTATTCGCCCAAGCGCCTATGCGCTCGCCGCCCCGCAATGGCAAAAAGACTATGATCTGTGCTGGGACGGGCTCAAACCGACATTCAGCGGGCAAAGCCGATGATCGATGCAACGCACGACCAAGGGCTGCGGAGTTGGGTTGCGAGCGCCAATGGCCATAGCGAATTTCCGATCCAGAATCTGCCACTCGGGGTTTTTTCGCGGCCCGGCGGTGAGGCCCGGATTGGCGTTGCGATTGGTGATAAGATTTTTGACCTCCGCGCCGCGGCAGAAGCCGGTGCGATCGGTCCCGCGATCGCGCCCGCCTGCCGTGAGCCAGTGCTGAATGCGCTTCTTGGCGAAAGTGCCGCGGCGCGCACAGAGCTTCGCCAGACGCTTTCAGAACTTCTCCAAGAGCGGGCAAAACCGCGCCCAGAATGGTTGCACGCGACGGCCGATTGTGTGCTCCATCTGCCGGCGCGGATCGGTGATTACACCGATTTTTTCGCCGGCATCCATCATGCGACCAATACCGGCCGGCAATTCCGCCCCGATAATCCGCTGCTGGCGAATTACAAATATGTGCCGGTCGCCTATCATGGGCGGGCATCGTCGGTGGTTGTCTCCGGACACGAGGTGCGGCGGCCGAACGGGCAAAGAAAGCCCTCGGCCGAGATGGTGCCGAGTTTCGGTGCGAGCCGCAATCTCGATTACGAACTCGAACTTGGCATTTGGGTTGGGCCTGGCAATGCGCTTGGCGAGCCCATCACTATTGCCGAAGCGGCTGATCATATCGCCGGCTTTTCTCTCTTGAACGATTGGTCGGCGCGCGACATTCAGGGCTGGGAATATCAGCCACTCGGCCCGTTTCTTGCCAAGAATTTCGCAACCACCATCTCGCCCTGGATCGTCACCACCGAAGCGCTGGCGCCGTTTCGCATCCCGCAGGCGCCGCGCCCGGCCGGCGATCCGGCGCCGCTCGCTTATCTTTCCGACCCTCGTGATCAGGCAAACGGCGCCTTCGCGATCGTTCTCGAGGTTTTGCTGCAAACCCCCGCGATGCGTGCTGCGGGGCAAGCGCCGCAGCCGCTGGCGCAGTCGAACACGCGCTATCTCTACTGGACGGTCGCGCAAATGCTCGCCCATCACGCCAGCAATGGCTGCAATCTCTCGCCGGGTGATCTCTTTGGCTCGGGCACCATTTCTGGGCCGAGCCCGGAGAGCTATGGCAGCCTGCTCGAGATCACCGAGGGCGGGCGAAAGCCGTTGACCTTGCCTTCGGGCGAGACACGGCGCTTTCTTGAAGATGGCGACGAGGTGATTTTCCGCGCCCATGCCACGCGCGAGGGGTTTGCCCGCATCGGCTTTGGCGAGTGTCGCGGCGTGATCCTGCCGGCACCCGCCAGTGGCGGATCATTGCGCGAGTAAACGGGCGAGTGTCGGCTCCATCGCCGCCGCCATCCTCCTCTGGCCCTCGGCGTTGGGGTGCAAGGGCGGTTCCGGCGGGGTGAGCAAGGGATCCAGAAAAAGGCTGCGATCGAGGGCGCCGTTTTTCACGAAAACCTCGCTGAGGTCGAGAAACGTCACCATTGATGCAGCACGATAACGTTCGGCGAGGGCGTGGTTGATAATGATCGTCGTCGCGCTCGCCCATGCCGAGCGGTCGCTTGGCAGAATGCCGAGGAGCAGGATGTGGGTCTTCGGCAGGCGCTCGCGAAGGGCTGCGACATCGGCGGCGATGCCGGCGATCGTGTCTTCCGCCGACCAGTGCAGCCGCCCGAGATTGTTGGCGCCGATCAGAACCACCGCCACTTTCGGCGCGATGCCGCTCGCCTCGCCATGGGTGATCCTCCAGAGCAGGCTCGCGGTGGTATCGCCCTTGAAGCCGAGATTGATGGCGTTGCGTGTACCGTAATAATGCTGCCAGATTGGGGCGAAATCGCGCCATGGCTCGGGGCCGGCGCGCTCGTAATCGGCGGTGATGGAATCGCCGTAAAAGACCAGATCGATCGGGGCTTTGCGCAGTTCCGCGGCTTTCTTTTCGAATCGCGCTCGCCACCAGGGGAGATCGAGGCGGGCGATCGGGGTCGCGGCGAGGACGATCCGGCGTTGCTCGGGCGCCGCGGCGGCAAGCCAAACGAAGGCGAGCGCGGCGAGGATGATCCGGCGGCTCAAGAGATCAGCGCCAACGCCGCCAGTGCCGCCGCGCCGAGTGCGATGCAGTAATAAGCGAAGGGATTGAGCGCCCAAGCGTCATGGCGGCGGAAATAGCGCATCAGGAAGGCGGTCGAGGCAAATGCGGTGATCCCAGCCGCGATCGCAGCGAGGGTCGCGATCGCCAAGACGCCTGGTGGCATGCCCTGATGATGCAGTTTTGGTACCTCAAGCACGGTCGCGCCGAGAATGATCGGGGTTGCGATGAGGAAGGAGAAATGCGCCGCGCCCTCATGGTCGATCCCGCGCAAGAGGGCGCCGACGATGGTCGCGCCGGAGCGCGAAATGCCGGGGATCAGTGCCGTGCATTGCCAGAGCCCGATGGCGAGCGCATCGCCCGGCGACAGCGTCGAGAGCGCACGATGGCCGCCTTCGCGCAGGCGCTCGCCAAACAGCAGCAAGCCGCCATTGACGATCAAAAACGCCGCCGCGACCATGGGTGAGGCGAAGAGATCGCGAAAAAAATGCTCGAACACGAAGCCGATCACCACCGCCGGCAGCGTCGCGATGACGATCAGGACGGAGACGCGCCGGGCCTCGCGCACCTGATGCGCGTCATCGAAGCCGATCACCCCGCGCGCCAGCGCCCACCAATCGCGCCAGAAATAGAGCAGCAAAGCGGTCGCTGTGCCGAGATGGAGCATCACCAGGAAGGGCAGGAACGAGGGGGCATGCTCGTCGAGCTTCATGCCGAGAACCGCCGGCAGCACGACCGCATGGCCGAGGCTGCTTACGGGGAATAATTCCGTCGCCCCCTGGAGGATGGCGACGGCGATCGCGTGCAGCAGATCCATGCGGTTCTCGGCTCCTGGCGGCAGGGGACTTCGCGCTTGGTGGCGGAAAGCGGCGCGGTTGACAAGTGGTGAGGCGCACCGGCCTGATGCGGCTTTGGCGCTCCTGCCGTCGTCGCACGAGGTTTTCATGACGCTTGAGCAATTGCGGATTTTCGTCGCCGTTGCCGAGCGCGAGCACGTGACGCGGGCGAGTGCTGCGCTCAATCTCACCCAATCGGCGGTGAGTGCCGCGATCCAGACGCTGGAGGGGCAATTTCAGGTGAAATTGTTCCACCGCGTCGGACGCAATATCACGCTCAGCGAGGCGGGGCGGGTTTTTCTCGACGAAGCGCGCGCGGTGCTCGCCCGCGCCGCCGCCGCCGAGCGGGCGCTGGTCGATCTCAGCGGTCTCAAACGCGGGCGGCTGGTGATCGCGGCAAGCCAAACGATCGCCGTGCATTGGCTGCCGCGCCATCTCGCGCGGTTTCGCGCCGCCTGGCCGGAGATCGCTCTCAGCATCACCATCGGCAACACCGCGCAGGTCGCGCATGCGGTGAGGGAGGGGGAGGCGGAACTCGGCTTCGTCGAGGGCCAGGGCGAGGCGCCGATGCTGGCGGCGCGGCCGGTGGCGGAGGATCGGCTGGTGCTGATCGCGCCGCCCGGCCACCCCTGGGCGCTGTCCGGCGCCGAACCGAGTGCCGCGGCGCTGGCGGCGGAGAACTGGGTGATGCGTGAGCCGGGCTCGGGCACGCGCGCGGTGCTGGAGGCGGCGCTGCGGGCGCGCGGGATGGCGCCGGAGGCGCTGAGGGTGGTATTGGAATTGCCGGCCAACGAAGCGGTGCGGGTCGCGGTCGCGGCGGGGGCGGGGGTGAGCGCGCTTTCGGAATATGTCATCACCGAAGCGTTGGCCGCCGGGCGGGTGCTGCGGGTTCCGCTGGCGTTGCCGGCACGGCATTTTCGCGTGCTTTGGCACCGTGAACGTCACCGCGGCCATGCCGCGACGGCGTTGCTCGATCTGATTGCCTCTGAAACGCCGGCTGCTCGCGGCGGGCGCTTCGGCGATGGCGACTGACCTTGTGACCTCGATCTGATTGCCTCTGAAACGCCGGCTGCTCGCGGCGGGCGCTTCGGCGATGGCGACTGACCTTGTGACAAGGACACGTGATGAGTCTGAGAGATCTCCTATTCGGGCGTAAGCTCGCTAATACCGAAGCCGAAGGGCAGCGCATGGGGCTGGTCCCGGCTTTGCCGGCGATGGGGCTCGATGGGCTGAGTTCCGCGGCCTATGGGCCGGAGGCGACACTCAGCATCCTGGCGGCGGCAGGCGGGGCGGGGATCGGCTTCGTCACGCCGGTGACGGCGGTGATCATCGCGCTTTTGGCTATTCTCTATTTTTCCTACCGCCAGACCATCACCGCCTATCCCAAGAATGGCGGCTCTTATACCGTCGCCTCCGAGAATCTCGGCGCCAATGCGGGGCTGCTCGCCGCGATCGCGCTGATGATCGACTATATGCTCAACGTCGCGGTCGGCATCTCGTCGGGGGTTGCGGCGCTGATTTCGGCGCTGCCGGCGTTGCAGCCTTTTACGCTCTGGCTTTGCCTTGCCATTCTCGCCGCGATCACTCTGGTCAATCTGCGCGGCAGCAAGGAATCGGGGCTTGCGTTCGCGGTGCCGACCTATCTGTTCCTCGGCTCGCTCGGGATCATCCTGGTGCTCGGCGTCGGCAAAACCTTGCTCGCCGGCGGCCATCCAGCGGCGGTGATCCGCCCCCCGCCGCTTGCCAAGGCGGGGGAAGCGGTCGGGCTCTGGCTGCTTTTGCGGGCGTTTGCCAGCGGCTGCACGGCGATGACCGGGGTCGAGGCGGTAAGCAACAGCACCAGCGCGTTTCGCGAGCCGGTGGTGGTGAATGCACACCGCACCTTGACCGCGATCGTGGTGCTGCTCGGGTTTTTGCTGCTCGGGATCGCCTATCTCGTGCGGGTCTACGGCATCGCCGCGATGGATCAAACAGCGCCGGGCTACCAAAGCGTGCTCTCGCAACTGATCGCCGCGGTTTATGGCCGGGGCTGGTTCTATTACCTTACCATCGCCGGCATTCTCGCGGTGCTGTGTCTTTCCGCCAATACCAGCTTCGTCGGGTTCCCCCGTCTTTGCCGACAGGTCGCGGCGGATAGCTATCTTCCCCACGCGTTCGCGATGCCAGGGCGGCGTCTGGTCTATTCGGTCGGGGTTTTATTCCTTGCCGCTGGTGCCGGGCTGCTGCTGGTCGTATTCGACGGGGTGACCGACCGGTTGATCCCGCTGTTTGCGGTCGGCGCCTTTCTCGCCTTCACGCTGTCACAGGCGGGGATGGCGGTGCATTGGTGGCGGGCGCGCGGCGAGCATGGCGCTGGCGCGCATTTTCGCCTCTTTGTCAACGGCTTCGGCGCCGTCGCGACCGGATTGGCGCTTGCCGTCATTCTGGTGGCGAAATTCGTCGAGGGCGCCTGGATCACGGTCGCCATCATTCCGGCGATGTTGCTACTTCTGCGCGCGATTCGCCGCTATTACGCGACGTTGGACGCCGCCATCCTTGGCGCGCGCGATAGGCGGGTGCAGTTCGCGCGTTATGAGCCGCCGGTCGTCTTGTTGCCGATCGAGCGCTGGGATCGGCTTGGGCGCAAGGCGCTGAATTTCGCGCTGCGGACTTCCCCGGATGTTTTTGCGCTCCATTTGACCGCGCTTGAGGGGCCAGAGGGCGCCGGCGAGGAGGAAGTCGCCCATGAGAAGCGGCTGCGCGATGATTGGCGCCGCTATGTCGAACAGCCGGCCAAGCGCGCGGGTCTGCCGCCGCCGCATCTCCTGATCGAAAATTCCCCGTTCCGCAGCATGGTGGCGCCGCTTTTGCGGGCGGCGCTCGATCTCGAAAAACGCTTTCCCGGCCGCCCGGTGGTGGTGGTGATCCCGGAGGTGGTGGAGGGTCGCTGGTGGGAGATGTTTCTCCATACCCGCAACGCCCAGCGCCTGCGGCGTGCGTTGCTGCGTCATGGTGGCGTCAATCTGGTGGTGGCGACCGTGCCATGGCAGACCGCCGAGCCCGAGCCCGCAGACGTGATCGCCGAGGAGGAGCCTGCCGATCCCGCGACCGAGGCGAAAACGCCGGCCGGCGGTGCAAAACAACCGGTGGCAAAACCGGCGAAGTAGCGCCTCATCCGTGCCGCTTATCGCCTGTCTGTCATGCGCGGAGAAATATGGCGTAAATCCGAGCCTCCTCGCATGGTGGGGGGATGGATCCCTTGCCCCGCCTTCTCCGCACCCGCTGGCCGCGGGGGTTTCTCGTTCTCTTTTGCGTCATTCTCTGGCTGCCGGGGTTCTTCTCGCTGCCGCCCGGCGATCGTGACGAATCGCGTTTCGCCCAGGCGACAAAGCAGATGCTGGAGAGCGGTGATGTCATTCGCATCCAGAACGGGCCGGAAGCACGCAATCTGAAGCCGGTCGGCATTTATTGGGCGCAATTGCCCTTCGTCGCCGCCGCCGAGCGGCTCGGCCTCGGCGAGGCTAATCCGATCTGGCGCTATCGCCTGCCATCGCTGCTCGGCGCGCTGCTCGCCGTGCTCGCAACCTACCGTTTCGGCATTGCCCTGGTCGGGGAAGGGGCGGCCCGCCTGGCCGCCGCCCTGCTCGCGGCCGCGCTGCTGCTCGTCGTTGAACACGATATTGCTAAGACCGACGCCGCCCTGCTCGGCGTCACCACCGTCGCGATGGGGCTGCTTTCGCGCGCCTGGCTCGACCCAGCCGGTTTCGGGCGATGGCAGGCGGCGCTGTTTTGGCTCGCGCTCGCCGCCGGCGTCCTTCTCAAGGGGCCGGTGACGCCGATGGTTGCGGGTCTTTCGATCATGGTGCTCGCGCTCGCCGCGCTTTGGCGGCGGGAGCGGGAAGGGCTCGCGTGCCTCGCATCACTGCGCCCAAAGCTCGGCGTGCCGATTTTTCTCGCCGTGACGCTGCCCTGGTTCAGCGCCATCGCGATCGCAACGCATGGCGCGTTTTTCGTCGATGCGCTCGGCCATGATCTCGGCGGCAAGATCACCGGGGTCAGCAACGGCCACGGCGCACCGCCGGGCACGCATCTTCTCCTCCTGCCGCTCACCTTGTTTCCCGCGACCCTCGC
>NZ_JBMFWJ010000054.1:0-15601 GCF_049965395.1 Acidibrevibacterium sp. | reverse complement strand
TTTGATGCAAGGCAACGCTTTGATCTAACGGCGCAATTTTTTCCGTGCCTGAGAAAGAACCATCTCCCTAGCCATCACACAAATTTGCGCTCTTGAATTCATGGGAGAATTTCGCCGATTCGGAATCGGCTCGGCGTCAGCGACTATCAGCAGCGATTGGCCGAATTTTCTTCTGATAACGGCCAGCCGATCGAGACCAGCAAGCGCCCAAAAGACCGTCGGCGCTTCTGCCCCCGACCGCGCGGTCGGGGGAGTAGTCATCGATCCGGCCACTTTGCCAGTGATCGTTCAACCGCTGCCGCCGATCACGCAATCCTGCCCCGCAACATGTCCGCGAGCGTCGACAGCGCATTGGCAAGTTGCCGCGCGGTTTCCGGCGGCGGCAGCGGCATCTTGAGGTTTTGCGCGCCGGTCGCCGGATCCCGCTCGATCCATGGATGCGCCGGAGCGCCGGGATCGTTGGCCGTCGCCAGAGCGGTAATAAATTGCGCACCGACCTGCACCAAGGCTTGCCAGGGATCGGGGCCTGCATCGCGTGATGATGCTTCAGCGCCATCAGCCCGCGCGATCACCGCCTCGCCAGCGCCATCGTTCACATCCGCATTTATATCCTCCCCGGACCCGGCATCATCGACAGTGGCGATGTTCCTCACTTCCTCAGCCAGTGTTACCGCCTCGCCCTTACCCATGCGTTCGGTGACGCTTTCCACGTCCTTCATGAAGCGGCTGAGACGCGAGCCGCCAAGCGAAATCTCGCCACTGCCGCCGTCGAGAATTCCTGCCGACAAGGAGCGCTTGAACGCCAGCACCGAAAGCATTCCCTCCTCGATGGTGCCCTTCGCCACGAAATTGATAATCCGCACCGGCCGCACCTGACCCAAGCGATGGATGCGCGCGATGCGCTGCTCGAGAATCGCCGGGTTCCACGGCAAATCCATGTTCACCAGGGTCGAAGCGTGCTGCAGATTGAGGCCCGTGCTGCCGGCATCTGTCGAAAGGAACACACGGCAGGTGGGGTCATCACGAAACCGCTCTACCAGTGCCGGGCGCTTGTCTGATGGCACGCCGCCGTGGAAGCTGACGTAGCCCAGCTCGCGCGCTTCGAGGCGGCGGATGAGGATATCGTGAGTCCGCGTCCATTGGGAAAACACCACCGCCTTCGCGTCGGGCTCGGCAAACAAATCCTCGAACAGCGCGGCCAATTCGTCAGCCTTGACCCCATGATCGGTTTCCTGGTCGAGCAAATAGGTGCTGTTGCACGACATGCGCATGTTCTGCAGGGCGCAGGTCATCCGCCGCTGGTCCTTGTCCGACAGAAATCTGGTCTTGCGCCAGCGCTGCACGATCCTCGCCACCACGTCGGCGTTTTCCCGGTGATAGAGCATCTGCATCTCGGTCATCGGCACCAGCAGGTTCTGGTTGGTCCGGCTGGGCAGCTGCTGCAGCACCTCGGACTTGCGCCGGCGGATCATGATCGGCGCTAGCGTCTGGCCGATCTTCTCGAGGCCCGTATAGCCGGTGACGCGCCCGGCCTCGTCCTTGACCTGATGTTCATGCAGCAGCTTCCAGGTCGGCCCCAGCCGATGCTGATCCACGAATTGGACGATGGAGATCAGCTCTTCCAGTTTATTCTCCAGGGGCGTCCCGGTCAGCACGATCGCGTATGGGCTATCGACGCGTTTCAAGGCGCGCGCCGCGATGGTGTTAGAGTTCTTCACCCGTTGTGCCTCATCGACGATCACCAGGTCGGGCGCCCAGGCGGCGATCAGGTCGAGATCGGGCCTAAGCTTCTCGAAGTTTGTGATCTTGCAGAAATCGTCCAGAGCGTAGTCCTTCTGCCGCTGCGCCCGGCCGCCGTTGATGACGCGCGCCGCATGTTCACCCTGTCGTCCCGAGAAACGTAAGGTCTCGCTTTGCTACTGATATTTGAGCGAGGTGGGACAGATCACCAGCACTTTCGAGACGCCAAAATGCCGTGCCAGTATTTCCGTCGCGGCGATCGCCTGTATGGTCTTGCCCAGCCCCATATCGTCGCCGATCAGGGCCCGTCCGGCTCGTACGGCGAATAGCGCGCCCTCCGCCTGATAGGGATAAATGGGCGCCCTTAGAAGCGCCAGCAACTTGGGATCGGCCGCGCCGAGCGGGAACAGATGCGCGACTTTTTCCGCCCGCCGGTCTGCATCCCGTCGTCCGGCGATGAAATCGAGAGCGTCGTCATAGGCGCGGAACTCGTGACCGGACTTCGACGCCATGGCCATGAAATGTTCGAGTTCGCCAAGGCGCTCATCGGGCAGAATCCCGTTGTGCCCGACGTCGAACAAGCCGGCGGCGGCCTCCATCAGCGCCGGCGGGCAATCCGTTCCGGCGCGAAAATGCACGCCGCGTCTGCCGTCATTGCGGAGATACAGCTCGGAAAAGGTGGCGTCGTGAAGTGTGTGGCGCGCACGCGCCGCATGTTTCTGTGGCCGGTCGCGATCCGACGCGGTCGCTTCCAGGCGCGCGAAGCAGGCCGGGATCGAGCCGGGGGACATCAAATCTCTATGGGCAGATGCGCTTGCAGACCCATTGTACCACGACCATCAAGGCGGAAGGGACGGTAGGGCGGGCTTATCGCTCCGCCTCAGAGATAGCCGGCGCCGGCTTCGATCGCGAAGCGGTCGGGCGGGCCTTGCCAGATGATGCGCGCGTGCTCGAGCACATAGACCCGGTCGGCATGGGGCAGGGCGAAGGTGACGTTCTGCTCGCCGAGGAGCACAGTGATCGGCGTCGTCTCGCGCAGACGCGCCAGCGCTTTGGAAAGCTGTTCGAGAATCACCGGGGCGAGGCCGAGGGTCGGCTCATCGAGGATGAGGAGGCGCGGGTTCATCATCAGGGCGCGGGCGATCGCGAGCATCTGCTGCTCGCCGCCCGAGAGCGTGCGGGCAAGCTGCTTGCTGCGCGATTTCAGGATCGGGAATAGATCATAGAGCCAGTCAAGCCGGGTTCGGCGCTCCGGCGCCGGCTGGTGCTGGCCGCCGAGGTCGAGATTTTCGGCAACACTCATATCGCCGAATAATTCCCGCGTCTCCGGGCACTGCACGATGCCACTGCGGGCGATCGCGGCCGGTGTTTTTCCGGCGAGCGCGGTGCCCTGCCAGCTGATCGCGCCGCTATAGGGTATGAGGCCGGAGATGGCGTTGAACAATGTCGTCTTGCCGGCGCCGTTGAGCCCGACGACCGAAACGAATTCCCCCTCATGGACCTCGAGCGCGGCCCGGTCCAAAGCCTGCGCCTTGCCGTAAAACACGCTGAGACCCTCGATCTTGAGCAGCGGAATGCCGCTTTTTTCCGGAGCGATGGTGCGGGCATGGGTCTCGATCGCGCCGCCGAGATAGACCCGGCGCACGGTCTCATCCTGCATCACCGCGTCCGCTTTGCCTTCGGCGATGCGTTCGCCGAGATACATCGCAAGCACCCGGTCGACCAGCGCCGCGACCCCCTTGACGTTGTGATCGACGAGCAGAACCGCTTTGCCCTCTTCGCGAAAACTCCTGATCAGGGCTGAGAAGCTCTCGACCTCGGCCATGGTGAGGCCGGCGAAGGGCTCATCGACGAGCACCACATCGGGATCGCGGGCGATCGCTTTTGCGAGCTCCATGCGGCGAAGATCGGCAAACGGCAGCGTCGTCGGGCGGCGATCGAGCACCGCGCCGAGGCCGACCCGCTCGCCGATCGCGCGCGCTTTTGCGTCCACCGCATGCTCGGCGGCGAGCTGAAAGAGGCTGTCAGGCAACAAGGCGAGCTTGATGTTTTCGAGCACCGTCTGGCGATGCAGCGGGCGCGAATGCTGAAAAACGAGGCCGATGCCGGCGCGGGCGATGCGGTGCGTCGGCCAGGTGACAATCTCGCGCCCAGCGAGCCGCACCGAGCCGGCATTGGCGCGCTCGATCCCCATGATCAGCTTCATCGCCGTCGATTTGCCCGAGCCATTGGGGCCGATCAGGCCGAGAATCTCGCCGCGCGCGATCGAGAATCCGAGATTCTTGACCGCGACCAGCCCGCCAAACCGCTTGGTGAGGCCGGCGACTTCGAGCAGCGCCCCGCTCATGCGCGCTCTCCGCGGCGAAGGAGATAGCCGACCAGGCCGTCGGGGAAAAACAGGATCACCGCGAGCGCGATCGCCGAGACCACGAACGTATTGAGCTGGCCGAGCGGGCGCAGGATTTCGCCGGCGACGATCAGAAACACTGCGCCGATCGCAGCCCCCACGATGGTGCGCCGCCCGCCGAGCACGGCGGCGATGATGATCTGCACCCCGACTGCGATATCGACGACGGTATCGACGGAGGCGGTGCCGAGATAAAACACCAGCATCGCCCCGGCGAGGCCGGAAAAAAGCGCGCTGACGGCGAAGGCGGCGAGCTTGTGCTTGGCGACGTTGAAGCCGAGCGCCTGCGCCTCGATCGGGTCCTGGCCGCTCGCCTGCAAAATCAACCCCGCCGCCGAGCGCGATAAACTATAGAGAATGGCGCCGCTGACCGCGAGGAATGCCAGCGCCAGCCAGTAATTATGGCCGGGATCGACGGAGAGGACATCGTTGATGGTAAGCCCAATCTCGCCGCCAGTGACGCCGGCGAAAATCACGATCACCTGCTGCAGCACCAGCACCGCGACCAGGGTGATGAGGCCGAAATAGGGGCCACGCAGGCGTAAGGCCGGCAGCGCCAGCGCAAACCCGCCGATCACCGCGGCAAGCGCGCCGGCGATGACATCGAGCCACACCGGAAGCCCGTGATTGTCGAGCAAGCCGGCGGTATAGGCGCCGAGGCCGATGAGAAAGGTCGGCCCGAAATTGACCTCGCCGGCAAAGCCGAACAACAAATCCCAGGCCATCGCGAAGACGCCGAAATAATAAGCGACGGTGAGCACCGCGAGAATGTAAGCCGAGACCCAGAGGGGGAAACTGGCAAGAACGATGAGTGCGACGAGGGCGAGAATGATGCGCATGAAAAACCTCAGCGTCGCCCAAATAGCCCTTGCGGGCGGAGATAAACCACCAAGACCAGCAGCAGAAGCGAGGGGATGGTGCGCAGGGTGGGGCTGATCAGATAAGCGGTGACGGTTTCGAGATAGCCGATGATATAGGCCGCGATCAGCGAGCCGGAGACGCTGCCGAGGCCGCCCAAGACGACAATCGAGAAAGCGCTCGCCGTCAAAACGCCGATATTGTTCGAGCTGGTGCCAAGAAACATCGCGAGCAGCACGCCGGCGATGGCGGCGAGCACGCCATAGATCGCCCAAACCAGCAGATAGACCGAGGACAGCTCGAACCCGAGCAGCGTCAGCGCGCGGGGATTGATCGAGGCGGCGAGCAGCGTCTTGCCTGCCCGCGTGCGATTGACCAGAAGCCACAACAGGCCGATCGAAACCCAGCAGATCGCCGCCGTCATGATTTCGTTCGCGGGGGTGCGTACACCGAAGATATCGACGACGCCATTGACCAGCGGGCGCACGGTGATCGGGCTGTCGGTAAAGAAATAGGCGATCGCTTCCTGGATCATGATCCCCCAGAGCAGGGTCGCGGTGAGGACGAAAATTTCGGTCTCGTCGCGCGGAATGGCGCGCGAGCGCTGGATTGGGCGCACGGCGAGGCCATAGGTCGCAAACGCGATGATGACCCCGAAGCCAACCCCCGCGAGCGCGCCGATATATTGCCCGGCGCCGAGCGGCCCCGCGATGTACCAGGCGGCAACGGCCGCGGCGACCATGACGCCACCATGGGCGAGATTGAGCACGCCGGAGACGCCGAAAATCAGCGAAAATCCGATCGCGCCCAAGGCATAGAGCGTGCTGATGGCAAAGCCATCGACCAGGATCTGCAAGCCGCGCATTACGCGTCTTCAGCCATAGTGCGAAACTCCGGTCAGGAAACTATCCCGCCGGCCGAGGGGACCCGGCCGGCGGGGAGGGGTTATTGCGCGCTCGCGTGCTGGGTCGGGAGCTTGATGAAGCTCGGAAATTTCAGCGTGCCGTTGGCAACGCGGGCTGGCCACACCGTCACCTGCTTGCCGTCCTGCCATTGGATCATCAGGCCGGAGACGAAATCGGCGCCATATTTCAGGCCGTGCGGGAAGTCGCTATCCTGGCCATAGAAAGCGATGCGGCCGATGGTGCCGACGTAATCGGTTTTTTCCATCTCGGCGACGATTTTATCCGCGTCATCGCTGCCGGCGCGGCCAACTGCCTCGGCGATGATATGGACGTCGTCATCAGTGGTGTAGCCCGTGTAGGCCGGGGTCACACCGAAGCGTTTGAGATAGGCGCTGGCATAGGGGATGGTTTTCGGCGTGATCGCGACATCGGGGGTTGCGACCACCTGGGCGATGACGCCTTCGGTCGCACCGTTGGTGTCGCGCCAGAACGAGGTCGTGGTCGCCTGCGAGCTGATCCCCGACATCGGCACCGGCACCTGCTCGCTATGCCATTGCACCGTCGGCTGCACACCGACATGGCTGATCCCGGTGGTGATAACGTCCGGGCGCAGGCCCTCGATCTTGTTGAAGATCGGCGTGAAATCGGTGGTATCGGGCGAGACGCGGACGGAATCGAGCACCGTGAGCCCGGCTTTCGGCAGGCAGCGCTTCGATTCTTCGTCGAGCGGCTTGGTCCAGGCCGCGTCCTCGCTCAGCATCACGGTGGTCTTCATGCCGAGTTTCTCGACCAAGAAATCATGGGAAAAATCGCAATTGGCGTCGGCGATCGCGGTCGAGGTCAGATAGCCGTGGAACGTGTATTTATTGTGGGCATAGTCTTCCTTGACGTGGCGGGTGATCTCGTTGCTCGAGGCACCCGGGGTGATGAAGGGAGTATGGAGCCGCGCTGCCCACGGCTCGAGCGCGAGCGCGACCTCGCTCATGTAACTCCCGATCACCGCGACCACGTGATCCTGATTGACCGCACGCTGGAAGGCGCGCACTGCGTCGGTCGCCGAGTTGTGATCGTCGTAATCGACAATCTCGACCTTGCGGCCATTGATGCCGCCGGCGGCGTTGATTTCATCGGCGGCGATCATTGCGCCGTTAGTGATCGCGATGCCAGAGATGGCGGAATTTTCGGCGATCACGCCGATACGGATCGGGTCGGCGGCACGGGCGGCGTGAAACGCCGGCAAGATCAGGGCGCAGGTGCCGAGCGAGCCGAGAACCGCCCGCTGCACAGCTTGCCACGCCGACGCTGCTTTCTTCATAGCTTCCTCCTGTCGCAAAATCTGTTCGGGCATGATCATGAAATTGCCCGCCAACGCAAGGGGGGATCAAGGTTTCGCCGGAAAGATCCCCCCGACCACCCGATCCCCGACCCGGATATCGTCTTTCTCGGTGACGCCGGCGGCGAGTTCGAGGGTGGCGCGCACCGGGCCGTGGCTCGCGATCACCGCGAGGCTGCGCGGGACGGTATTCTCGGCGATCGTGCGGATCGAGCCATCCTCGTTGATGAACACCATGTCGAGCGGCACCAGCGTGTTCTTCATCCACATCTGGCTCTCACGCGGGATCCCCCAGTCAAACAGCATTCCCTCATCGTCGGCGACATGGGTGCGAAACATCAGGCCGATGGTTTGCTGGTCTGCCGTTTTGGCCATTTCGACGTGGAATTCGTGCCGCTTGCCGTCATGGGTGATGATGGTGAGCGTCTCGCGCGGCAATTCCGGCTGAGCGTGGGTGATGTTCGGCTCCTCGGCCGCGATGGCAAGCGGGATCAGGCCGAGCGCGACGACGAGCAGCGCGAGAGGGCGGCGCGCGGGATGGGGCATAGTCGGTCTCCTCGAAAACGGCCGGGCGTCTGCAGGCGGCCGCGCCGATGGGGAAGGGGTTACGATGGAAAGAGAGCTGGTTATGCGTAACATGCCGGTCTGTCGGGTTCCAGGGTGCGGGCGGCGAGGGTGCGGATTTCCGGCCGGATCGGCCCCTCGCGCGGCGCATCGCGCAGGGTTGTGAACCAATGCGGCGGCGGGTTGCGGCCAGCGGCGCGGTGATAGGTGAGGCCGCGCAGCACCGCTTCCGCCGCCGCTGGCAGGCGTTCGGGGAGAGCGAAATGGTTGAGCGTCGCCCAGACGCCGGCCCAGAGCCGCCCGACGCTATAAGGATTATAGCCGCCGCCGCCGAGCACGATGAGGCGCGGGGCGAGGTCGCGGAGCTGATCGATCAGCCACCAATGGGCGTTATTGGAAAGCGAAAGTCGCGCCAGCGGATCTTCCTCCAGCCCATCCGCGCCGCATTGCAGCATGATCGCCTGCGGCCCGAGATCGCGGATCAGCGGCAGGATCGCTTTCTCGTACAAAAACCGGAACTCGCTGTCGTTAAAGCCTGCCGGCACCGGCAGGTTGCGCGCAGCCCCACCGGCGCGCTCCGCCGCCGCGCCGGTAAACGGCCAGCGCCCGGCCTCATGGACGCTGATCGTAAACACGTTTTCATCGTTGAAAAACGCGTCCTCGACGCCGTCGCCATGATGGGCATCGATATCGAGATAAACGATCGGCGCAATCCCGGCGTCGCGCCAGGCGAGCAGGCCGAGCACCGGGTCGTTGATGTAGCAAAACCCGGCCGCGCGCGCCGGCCGCGCATGGTGGTTGCCGCCGCCCGGGCAATGGACGATGCCGCCATCGCGGGTCAAGCGGGCGGCGAGCAGAACCCCGCCGGCCGAGGTCGCGGGACGGCGGAAGACCTCGCGATAGACCGGATTGCCGTCGGCGCCGATGCGAAACCGGGCGCGATCCGCCTCGCTGACCGCCTGCCACATCTCCGCGCGCTTGAGGGCGGCGAGATAGTCGGGATCATGAAACCGCGCGAGTTCTTCGAACGAGGCCAACGGCGCTTCCCGATAGACGGCATCGGGGAGCCAGCCGAGCGCGCGGCAGAGATCGGTGCAGGTGGAGACGCGGGCGATCGCTAGCGGATGGCCCGGCCCATAGGTCGAGCCGCGATAGATTTCGCTGCCGATATAAAGCGGCGTCGCGCCCAAGGTTACCCGCGCTCAGGCCCGTTGCGGCATGCCCTCGGGCACGATCGTCGTCACGATCGAATGATCGAGCGCTTCATAGTCCTGATAGCCGATGGTCGCGTAAAGCTCGGCCCGGGTTTGCATCCGCTCGATCATGCCCTGGGTGCCGCCTTGGTGGCGAATTGCTTGATAAAGCTCGGCCTGCGCCTTGGCCGCGACGCGGAGCGAACTTACCGGCCAGATCACCATGCGATAGCCCATGTCGGCGAATTCGCGGGCGGTGAAGAAGGGCGTGCGACCAAATTCGGTCATGTTGGCAAGCAGCGGCGCACCTTTCATGCGGGCGGCGAATTCGCGGAACATCTCAGCGCTGGTCAGTGCTTCGGGGAAAATCGCGTCCGCCCCGGCGCGAAGATAAAGCTCGGCGCGGGCGACGGCGCCGTCCATCCCCTCGCTTGCCGCCGCATCGGTGCGGGCGATCAGGAAGAGATGGCGGCGCGCCTTGGCCGCCGCGGCGATTTTCGCGGCCATATCCTCGGGAGCCGCGAGCTTCTTGTCATTGAGATGGCCGCATTTCTTGGGCAGAAGCTGGTCTTCGATATGAACCGCGCCGGCGCCCGCCTCCTCGAAAGCGCGGACCATGTGCATGACGTTGAGTGCCTCACCATAGCCGGTATCGCCGTCCACCAGCACCGGCAGGCCGCTGGCGCGGGCGATTTGGCGGATGAAGAACACCACCTCATCGACCGTGATGATGCCGAGATCGGGAAGGCCCATCGACGCGGTCATCGCGGCACCCGAGAGATAGAGCGCTTCGAAGCCAACGGCTTTGGCTTGCTGCGCGGCAAGGCCGTTATGCGCCCCCGGCATTTGCAGGATGCCGCCACGCTCGAGCAGAGCCCGGAAACGCTGGCCGGCCGGCAGTTGCGGCAGATCGCTCGCCACCAAATACGGCATGTCACCCTTCTCCCTTGCCTGTCGCGGGCGACGTCTATCAGGAAGGACGCGCCCCGGAAAGGCGGCGCCCGCGCTAGCGCACCGCCGAAAAGCTGGTCGGCTGCAGGAAGCTATTGGTGATCGAGGCGACGATCTGGCCGTCGCGTTCGGTTTCGGCGCGTTTGGCGATCCATTCCGGATCGCTCATGAACCCGTTCCAGATCCGTTCGCGCTCGGCCATCGACTCCCAGGCGAGCAGATAGACCAGATCCTGGTTCGATTCGCCGACCAATACCGTCCAGAACCCGGCTTGCCGGATGCCGTGGCGCTTCCAGATGTCGAGGGTGATGGTCTCGAAGCGCTTGAGCAGCGCCGGCAGCCGACCTGGCAGGCAATGATAGACCCGCATCTCATAGATCATCGTTCGTTTCCTCTCTGCGCGCGGTCGGGAGCGCCGCGACGATGCCATCATGCGGGAATTGCATGGCGGGGGGCAAGACAGCGGCGGCGAAGCCGGGCAATATGTCACTCCGTCCCCAATCTCTCGCCGCACGCATCCGGGCAGGCGACCCGGCGGGCAAGAAGGAGTGCTGCGCCATGACCGCGTTTCCCATCACCCACGCCACCACGCTGAAGGCGCCGCCGCCCGATGCCAGCCTGAAATTCGGCACCGTCTTTACCGATCACATGTTCATGATGGAGTATGCGGCGGGGCGCGGCTGGAGCAATCCGCGTATCGAGCCCTATCACGCGCTCAGTCTCGATCCCGCGACCTGCGTGCTGCATTATGCGCAGGCGGTGTTTGACGGGCTTAAAGCGTTTCGCGGTACCGATGGCGTCATCCGCATCTTTCGCCCCGACCGCCATGCCGCACGGCTCAATCAATCCTGCGAGCGGCTTTGCATCCCCGCCCTCGATCCGGCGCTGGTCGAGCAGTCTTTCCACGCTCTGGTCGGGCTCGAGCAGCGCTGGGTGCCGAAACTGCCCGGCACCGCGCTTTATATCCGCCCGACGGTGATCGCGACCGAGCCTTTCCTCGGCGTCCGTCC
Organism: Acidibrevibacterium sp.; assembly: GCF_049965395.1. Lineage (NCBI taxonomy): Bacteria > Pseudomonadati > Pseudomonadota > Alphaproteobacteria > Acetobacterales > Acetobacteraceae > Acidibrevibacterium > Acidibrevibacterium sp. The sequence goes on along the minus strand of NZ_JBMFWJ010000054.1, from coordinate 4,640 downwards.
CGCCGAAAGCTATCTTTATTACGTCATTTTGAGCCCGGTCGGCGCGTATTACCCGGAGGGCATGAATCCGGTGAAAATTCTCGCGAGCGAGCGCCATGTCCGCGCCCTGCCCGGCGGCCTCGGCGCCGCCAAGACGGCGGCGAATTACGCCGCGAGCCTTTTCCCAGCCGAGGAAGCGCATCGTCTCGGCTACACCCAGGTGCTCTATCTCGATGGCGCCGAACATCGCTTTCTCGAGGAGGTCGGCACCATGAACATCATGATGAAGATCGACGGGACGGTGGTCACGCCGCCGCTTGCCGGCTCCATCCTCGCCGGCGTCACCCGCGATTCGGTGCTGACCCTGCTCCACGATTGGGGGATCAGGGTGGAGGAGCGGCCGATCGCGATCGACGAGGTCATCGCCGCGATCGCTTCCGGCCGGCTGGAAGAAATGTGGGGCACCGGGACGGCGGCGGTGATCTCGCCTGTCGGCGAACTCGGCTACAAGGAAACGCGGCACGTAATCCGCAATGGCGGGATCGGCGCGCTGACCCAGCGGCTTTACGATGCGATCGTCGGAATTCAATACGGTTCTGCCGCCGATCCGCATGGCTGGGCGCGGGCCGTGGCGCCGGCCTCCGTGCCGGCGTGACGGGGGATCACATGACCGACGAGGATCTCTGCTTTGCGCCGGCGACCGAACTCGCCCGTCGCTACCGCGACCGCACGCTCTCGCCGCGCACGGTGATGGCGGCGGTATTGGCCCGGATTGCCGCTCATGACCGCGCCGTCAACGCCTTCGTCACCGTCCTCGCTGACCAGGCGATGGCAGAGGCCGAGGCCGCCGAGCGCCGCTTCGCGGCCGCCAGCCCGCGCGGCCCGCTCGATGGTATTCCGGTGACGGTCAAGGATCTGACCCTGACCCGGGGTATTCCAACGCAATATGGCTCGCCGACACGGCGCGGCTTCATCCCCGATCTCGACGCGCCGATCGTGACCAGGCTTCGCGACGCCGGGGCCATCATCATCGGTAAGACCACCACCCCCGAATTCGGCTGGATCGGCACCGGGCGCAGCCCGCTCACCGGTTTGACCCACACCCCCTGGCGCATCGGGCTGACCGCCGGCGGTTCTTCCGCCGGCGCCGGCGCTGCGGCCGCTGCCGGCTTCGGCGCCCTCCATCAGGGGAGCGACGCTGCCGGCTCGGTCCGCTTGCCGGCGCATTTCTGCGGCGTGTTCGGGTTGAAGCCGAGCTTCGGACGGATCCCCATCCACCCGGTCTCGAACACGGATTACACCTCCCATCTCGGCCCGCTTGCGCGCAGCGTTGCCGACGCCGCCCTGATGCTGAAAGTGATGGCCGGGCCGCACCCTTGGGATCACACCAGTCTCGAAGCGCCGCCGGCCGATTACCCCGCTTTGCTCGATCACCCGCCGGCCCGCCCGCGTCTTGCCTACAGCGCCGATTTCGGCCATGCCCGCGTCGATCCCGAGGTCGCGGCGCTCGCCCGTGCCGGCGCCGAACGGCTCGCCGCCGCCCTCGGCGTGCCGCTGCACGACGTGACGCCGCCTTGGGGCAAGGCCGGGCCGGAACTGATCCGCTTCTTCTGGCCGGCCCATTGGGCGGTGCATGCGCCGAAACTCGCCCAATGGCGCGCGGCGATGGATCCTGGCTTCGTCGCCTGCATCGAAGACGGGATGCGGATCAGTGTCGCCGACTATCAGCTCATGCGCGAGCGCAAATACGCCTATATCCGTGATATCAACATCTTTTTCGAGGATTGGGATTTCCTGCTCTCGCCCGCCGCCTCGGTCGCGGCGTTTCCTTCGGAGCGCCTGGTGCCGGAGGGATGGCCGGAACATCCGTGGGACTGGCTCGGCTGGGCGGAATTTTCCTACCCGTTCGACCTTTCGGGTAACCCGGCCGCTTCGGTGCCGACGGGGTTCACCGCCGACGGCCTTCCGGTCGGGCTGCAGATCGCGGGGCGACGCTTCGACGATCTTGGCGTTTTGCAGATCTCCCGCGCCTTCGAACGCACCGCCCCCTGGGCGGACCGGCGACCATCGCTCGGCGCCTGAACCATCGGCGGGGGGGGTTCTAAAGCCCCCACGCCAGGGTCAGCGCCGCAGCGACGCTGAGAGCCAGAAGCAAAAGCGCGCGGCGCAGCGGCGCAAGGCGTGGGCGGGGGATCGCCGGTGGCAGGATTTTGACCCCGGTCAGCATCGGGCGCACCAGGTTCTGGCCTTTGGCGAAAGCGTAAACCGTGATCGCCAGAACATGCGCGGCGACCGCGGCGGCCAGCGCCCACGATAGCCAGAAATGGAGATCGTCGATGGCATTGGCGATCGGCGCGGGGACGAGTTCGGTGAGTGCGCTTTCATTGGCGATGTCGTTATTGACGTAAATCCCGCTCAGCGTCTCGCCGAGCAGAAGCGCGAGCAGGGCCGCGACCATCCAGCCGCCGGCCGGATTATGGCCGGCGGCGTGATCCGGTTCACGTCTGAAGATCGTCGCGAGATGACGGAAAACAGCGCCTGGCGGGGCCAGGAAGGCGCGAAAGCGGGCATTTTCGCTGCCCCAGATCCCCCATGACAGGCGGAAGATGACCAGAGCGAGCAAGGTCTCGCCGAGCCGGACATGAAAGCCCATCCAATTGCGCTGCCACGTCACATAGCACCCGGCAACGAGGAACGCGCTCACCCAATGGCTGAGCCGGACCGGCAGATCCCAGACTGCGACGGGCTCGTCTTCTGAACGCCGCATGCGTATCACTAGCTCTCCTGTGCCGATGGAGGAACGCGATGGGTATGATTACTGTGCCACGTTACCCAAACCGGCGATGAAACGCATCGCCATCGCCATCGACCGCGTGGATTGGCATGCGCGGCGGCTCTCGGCGGCGTTTCTCGCCCTCGGCATAGCGCCTTTCTTCGTCTCGTTACGCGATGTTGCCTTTACGCCGGCGGGGCTCCGCTTTCCGGAGCTGGAAGGCCTGCCTGACGCTGTTTTCGTGCGCGCGATCGCCGCCGGCAGTTTCGAGGAGGTGACACGCCGGCTCGGTGTTCTGCATGCGCTGGCGGCGCGCGGCGTTGCGGTCTGGAATTCAGCCCGTGCGATCGAGCGGTGCGTCGATAAATCGATGACGGCATTTTTGCTCGCGGCCGCTGGTATTCCCACCCCTGAGACCTGGACGGTGGAGGGGTGGAATGCCGCCGCTGCGGTGGTCGCGCAAGCGGCGACGGAGCTGGTGTTAAAGCCGCTGTTTGGCGCCCAAGGCCGCGGGCTCCGGCGCCTTCGCAACCCTGAGGATCTGCCGCCGCCGGATGCCGTCGCCGGGGTCTATCATTTGCAGCGCTTCGTGCCGCCAGCCGATGATAACAGGTTTTGCGACTACCGATTGCTGATCTGTCGCGGCGAATTGATCGCAGCGATGATCCGCCGGAGCGCGGAGTGGGTGACCAATCTCCATCGCGGCGCTTGCCCCGTCCCGTTCGTGCCGACGCCTGAAATGGTGGCCCTGGCGGCCCGCGCAGCGGCCGCGGTTGGGGCGGATTATGCCGGGGTCGATCTGATCGCCGCGGCAGACGGGCGGATTTTGGTGCTCGAGGTCAATTCCATGCCCGGCTGGCGTGGCTTGCAGTCGGTTGCCGAGGGATCGATCGCGACGGCGCTGGCGCGGCGCCTCGTCGCATGACGCGGGAGGCGATCGCGGCGGCGTTTCGGGCCGCATGCGCTGCCGAACTCGCGGCCCCCAAACCCGGTAATGTCCACTGCTTCCGCGCGGGGCACGGCATGATGGTCGCTGATTTCACGCGTTCCGCCGAGGCCGCGGCGCCGGCGCTGACGCAACCCGGGGCACCGCTTGGCGCGCGGATTTATGATGCCGTTGTGGCGACTCGCGATGCGGTCGGACAAAATACCAATCTCGGTATCGTGCTGCTTGCCGCGCCGCTTGCGATGGCGGCGGCGCAGGGCGGGGATTTGCGCGCGGGCGTCGGGCGGGTTTTGGCGGCGGCCGATCTCGCGGACGCGGCTTTGGTCTTTCGTGCGATCGCGCTTGCCGCTCCCGGCGGGCTCGGCACCGCGCCGCGCCATGACGTGCGCGCGCCGGCGCGGGTCTTGCTCTCCGAAGCGATGGCGGACGCAGCACCCCGTGATCTCATTGCCCGGCAATGGGTCACCGATTTTGCTGATGTGTTTACGCTCGGCCTGCCCGCGCTGGCGGCGGCGCGGGGGCGGGAATGGCCCGCGCTCGCTGCCTATCTCGCTTTTCTCGCAGCCTTCCCCGATAGCCACGTCCGGCGCAAGCATGGCGAGACGGTGGCCGAATCGCTGCGGCGCGAAGCGGCGCGGTGGCCGGCGCGGCTGGCGGCGGCGCCTGACCCGCGCGCGCTATTGCCGGCGCTGCTCGCCTGGGATTCCGCCCTCAAAGCCGCAGCGATCAATCCCGGCACCTCGGCCGACCTCACCGTCGCGAGCCTGTTCGCTGAACGGCTTCTTCGATGATCCCATTGAATAGCGCTGTTGAACTGCGGCTCATGGGCTGACATGATCCGCCCTTCGGTTATTCATCCTAAAGGGAGGAGGAGCATCATGGCATCCATCACCAAGGTCATGGTCGGCGAATCGCTGGTCGGCGACGGCAACGAGGTCGCGC
>NZ_JBMFWJ010000053.1:0-16228 GCF_049965395.1 Acidibrevibacterium sp. | reverse complement strand
CGCGACAGGTCGAACCACATGCATCGCCCCGAGAGGTCGTTGCCAGCGAGGCGCGACTAAGCCGTGTGGACGGACCCTCTGACACGCGTTTCTAGCGCAACATCCGTTGGCATTGGTAGCGCCCCGGCGCTGTTCACCCCGGCCGCGCCGCGAGATGGCCGAGCAAGCGGATATGCGCGCGCAGGCCATGCTCGAAACAGGCGAGTTCGAATTTCTCGCCGGGGCTGTGGATTTGGTCGTCGTCGAGGCCAAATCCCATCAGCAGGGTCTCGAGCCCGAGCACGCGTTTTAGGCTTTCGACCACCGGGATCGAGGCGCCGCAGCCGATCAGGACCGGCGGTTTGGCATATTCCTCGGCCAAAGCGGCGCGGGCGGCGGCAACGACCGGAAGATCGGTTGCGACCGCGATGCCCGGCGCCGCGCCATAGAGGGCGTAGTCGAGTTTGAGATCGGGATGCACGCGCGCGGCAAGAAACTGCTTGAGCCCGGCAAAGATCGCTTCCGGATCCTGGCCGGGGACGAGGCGGAAGGAAATTTTCGCGCCGGCCTCGGCCGGGATCACGGTTTTTGCGCCCGGGCCGGCATAGCCGCCCCAGATGCCGTTGAGATCGGCGGTCGGGCGCGCCCAAAGCCGCTCGAGCGCGCCACGCCCGGCTTCGCCCGCTGGCGTTGCGAGCCCGACATCGCCAAGAAACGCCGCCACATCGAAGCCGAGCGCTGCCCAGGCGGCTTCCTGCTCGGCTGAAAGCGGTGCGACACCGCCATAGAACCCAGGGATCTGCACCACCCCCCGGGCATCGCGGAGCGCCCCGAGCGCCTGCACCAGTTCGTTGATCGGATTGCAGGCGAGCCCGCCGAAAAGACCAGAGTGGAGATCGCGGGAGGCGGCGCGGGCGCGGATTTCGACATAGAGGAGACCACGCAGGCCAGTGGTGATCGCCGGCGTCGTGAAATCCCAGAGATTGGTGTCCGAAATCACCGCCGCATCGGCCGCAAGCCGCGCCCGCTCGGCCGCGAGGAAGGGTTCGAGATGGGGGCTGCCGATCTCCTCCTCGCCTTCGAGCAAAACGGTGAGCCGGACCGGCATCGTGCCGGTCGCTTCATGCCAGGCGGCGAAAGCGCCGAGCCAGGCGGCGACCTGGCCCTTATCGTCGACCGCGCCGCGCGCGACCATCCGCTTGCCGCGCGGGCCATCGACGAGGGTGGGGGTGAAGGGCGGGCTCGGCCAGAGTTCGAGCGGCTCGGGCGGCTGCACGTCGTAATGGCCGTAATAGAGGAGATGCGGGGCGTCGGCGCTGGGGCCGGGATGGGTTGCGAGCACCACCGGATGGCCTGCGGTCTCATGCAGGCGGGCGGCGAAGCCGAGCCCGGCGAGCCGCGCGCGCGCCCATTCCGCGGCCAGCCTGCAATCACCGGCGTGATCGGGCTGGGCGCTGATCGAGGGGATGCGCAGAAAATCGGACCAGGCGGCGATTGCCTCTGGCATCAAGGCCGCCGCTTTCGTGAGCGCCGCGTCGGTTGCCGCTCCTGTCATGAGTTCACTCCATAGGTGTTGAGAAACATCGCGACGGCGGCCTTGACCACGTCGTCGATCCCGGTTTCGGCCGGCGCATCCTGCAAATTGAGCTTGTAGCGCAGCCAAAGGCGGGTCTGACAGAGGCAAAAGAACTGCTCGGCGGCGAATTCCGGATCGGCAACGGCAAGCGCCCCCGCCGCGGTGCGCGCCCGGAGCCAGCGCGCCATCTCGGCGATCGCCCGCGCCGGCCCCGCGTTATAGAAAGCGCTCGCGAGTTCGGGGAATTTCCTCGCTTCCGCCACCACCACGCGATAAATGGTGAGGCCGAGATCAGATAGCATCATCTCGATCATCCGCCGGCCAATCCGCTCGAGTGTCGCAACGACATCGGTATTCTCGTCAGAGCCGGCGAACACCTGGCAGAGATTGCGCGCGCAGGCCGCCTCGACATAGGCGGCGAAAAGCTGCGCCTTGCTCTCGAAATGGTTGTAAAGCGTGCCTTTGGAGACATTGGCGGCCGCCGCGATGCGCGACATGCTGGCGCCTTCATAGCCGTCACGCGCGAAGACGTCGGCCGCGCCCGCGAGGATGCGTGCCCGTTTTTCCGGCGACAGAGCATTGGCAGCCAGCATCGAGACTTTCCTTCTTGACATTGGCGTGAGTTTGCGGATTGACGATGCGGCGAGATCGGTGCATTTGTCAAAAGTGACTGAACCGATCGGTCAGACGAGGGCGCGCCGCGGCGCGCAGAAGATTTCGGTTCTTCGGATCGGGGTTGGAGGATTGGACCATGCGGGGCTCGGGACGCGATCTGGCGCGGCGACGGTGGGGCCGCGTCGTGGTTCTGACCATTCCCATGCTCGGCGCCTGCACCGTCGGGCCCGATTTCACCCCGGAAAAACCCTGGTGGCAGCCCTCCTCCTGGTCGAGCACGAAACCGACGGCGCCGGTTGCGACGGTGAGCCTGGTCGACAACAAGCCGATCGACCCGAAATGGTGGGATCAGTTCCAGGACCCTGAGCTGTCGCGGTTAGAACAACGGGTTGCGTCAGAAAATCTCGATATGCGGATCGCTGATATGCGCCTTGGGGAATCGCGGAGCCAGCTCGGCATCACCCAGGCCAATCAATATCCGATCCTCAATGCCGACGGCTCCTATTCGCACCAATATCTGAGCCCGAACGGCGTCATCGGGCTGTTCCCGCCGGCCGGCGCGACCAGTAGCGGCGGCGGCTTCGGCGGTATCGCGCCGGGAACCACCGGCACCAGCTTCGGCTCGCTCGGCAGCTCGGCAGGTGGCACCGCCGGCACGCTTGGCGCTATTCCCGTGCAAGGCAGCACGATTCCACCCTTCAACCTTTATCAGTATGGCTTCGATGCCGCCTGGGAGATCGATTTCTGGGGCCAGGTCCGCCGTCAGGTGGAAGCGGCCAAAGCCATGGTGCAGGCGACCGAGGATCAGCGGCGCGACGCCCTGGTCTCGATCGAGGCGGAACTCGCGCGCGATTACATCAATCTTCGCGGCACCCAGCGCACGCTTGCGATCACCGAGGAAAACCTCGCGAGCGCCAATCAGAGCCTCGACCTGACCCGCCAGCGCGCCAGCGGCGGCCTCACCACCGATCTCGACGTCGCCAATGCCGAAGCCCAGGCCGACAACATCGCCGCGCAATTGCCGCCACTCCGCCAGCAGGAAGCGGAGCTGATCAACGCCATCAGCGAATTGCTCGGGCGTGAGCCCGGCGCGCTCAAGGCAGAACTGGCCGAGGCCAAACCGATCCCGCCGGTGCCGCCGAGCGTGCCGATGGGTCTCCCCTCCGAACTCGCGCGCCGCCGCCCCGATATTCGCGCCGCCGAAGCGAGCCTCCACGCCGCGACCGCGCAGATCGGCGTCGCGGTCGCCGATTTCTTCCCCAATGTCTCGCTCACCGGCAGCTTCGGCATCGCGGCCCTCAATGCCTCCCAGCTCGGCAGCTTGCGCTCGGAGCAATATGGCGTCGGGCCGACCGTGAGCCTGCCGATTTTCCGCGGCGGACAGCTCGTCTCCACCTTGGCGCTGCGCAAGCAGCAGCAGAAAGAGGCGGCGCTGACCTATCAGAAAACCGTCTTGCAGGCGCTCCACGACGTCGATAACGCGCTCACCGCCTACAATACCGAGCAAAAGCGCGAGGAAGAGCTGACCAAGACCGTCACCGCCGCGCGGCGCGCCCTCGATCTCGCGCGTCAGCGCTACGTGCAGGGGGTGGCAACCTTCCTCGACGTCTTGACCGCGCAAAGCGTGCTGCTCGGCGCCGAACTCCAGCTCGCCCAGAGCACGACCCTGGTCTCGACCAATCTCGTTCTGCTTTATAAGGCGCTCGGCGGCGGCTGGGAGCAGAGCTATCCGCTGCCGCCCGAGCAACAAACCGCCGAAAAAGCGCATCAGCCGAGCCTTTGACCGCCTTTGACCGGGTCTTCTGGGTTGGTTAGGCTGATTTAAGCAGGTGGGTTCTTTTTTGAAAAAAAGAACCAAAAAACTTTTGCCTTTTTGGCATGCGCTGCGTCTCCTTTTCGGGGGACGGCTGTTTTTCGACGTTTCTCTGAGAAACTAGGGATTATCTGATGTCATTTCGCATCGTCGCGCCGTGGCTTGCCGCTATTCTTCTTCTCACCGGGGCACCGGCTTGGGCGCAATTCGGCCCTGGCGGGCCGCCGGCGGTCGGCGTCGTGCGCGCCGAGCCGCACGCGGTGACCGAAACCTCCGAGTTCGTTGGCCGCATCCAGGCGACCGACCGCGTCAATCTCGTCGCCCGCGTCACCGCCTATCTCGAGCAGATGACCTTCATCGAAGGGGCGGAAGTCAAGAAAGGCGATCTTCTCTATCGCCTGGAACAGCCGCCGTTTGAAGCCGATGTGCAAGCCAAGGCGGCGACCATCGCGCAGATGCAAGCGCAGTTGCAAAACGCCGCGATCACCCTCCACCGCGCCGAAACCCTCCTCCATACGCCGGCCGGCCAGCAATCGACGGTGGATGATGCGCGTGCCAATCAGCTCTCCTATCAGGCGCAATTGATGCAAGCGGAGGCCAATCTGCGGATTTCACGGATCAATCTCGATTACACCGAAATCCGCGCGCCGATCGATGGCAAGATCGGCCGCACCGCGGTCACCATCGGCAATGTCGTGAGCCCCTCATCGGGGACGTTGGCGACGATCGTGAGCCAGGATCCGATGTATGTGGTGTTTCCGATCTCGGTGCGCGCCGCCCTCGATCTTCGCCAGCGCTATCATGACAAAGGCGGCTTGAATGCCGTCGTCATTCGCGTCCGCCTCCCCGATGGCCGGATCTATGACCAGGTCGGCAAGGTCGATTTCGTCGACAATACGATCTCCGCCAATACAGACACGATCACGCTCCGCGGCGTGATCGCCAATCCACGCCTGCCGGGTATCGATGCCAGCGGCGCGAAAACCAACGTCGCGGCGCGCGAATTGACCGATGGCGAATTCGTCAGAGTTCTCCTCGAAGGGGTCGAGCCGATCACCGCGCTAACCGTCCCGCGTGCCGCGATTCTTTCCGACCAGTCCGGGGATTATGTCTATGTCGTCGGCGCCGGCAACAAAATCGAGCAGCGGCGCTTGCAACTCGGCCAGTCGACGCCGACCGAAGCGGTGGTGTTGAAGGGGCTCGATGCCGGCGCGATGGTGGTGGTCGACGGTGTGCAACGCGTCCGCCCCGGCCTCGTCGTTGCGCCCGGCCCCGCTTCGCCGCCGCCGAGCGCCAAGACGGCCGCGAGCAGTTCCGACACGAAGCGGGATTGAGCCGATGATCTCTGCGATTTTCGTCGATCGCCCGCGGCTTGCGATGGTGATCGCGATCGTCACCACGCTCGCCGGCATCCTCGCCATGCTGCGCATTCCGGTCGCGCAATTCCCCGATATCGTCCCGCCGCAGGTGACGGTGACGGCAAGCTATCCCGGCGCCTCGGCCGATGTCGTCGAAACCAACATCGCCCAGCCGATCGAAAGCCAGGTGGTCGGCGTCGATCGCATGCTCTACATGAAATCGAACAGCGGCAATGATGGCAGCTACACGCTGAACACCAGCTTCTCGCTCGACACCAACCCCGATATCGACGTCGTCAACGTCAATAACCGGGTGCAGACGGCGATGTCGCAACTCCCGGCCGAGGTCCAACAGGAAGGCTTGGTGGTGCAAAAGAAATCCGCCGCCGTCCTGCAATTCATCATTCTCTATAGCGAGAACGGCAAGCAAGATCCGCTGTTCATCACCAATTATGTGATTATCAACGTTCTCGATAAAATCTCCCGCACGCCCGGCGTCGGGCAGGCGTCGCTGTTCGCGAAGATGAACTACTCGATGCGGATTTGGTTCGACGTCCAACGCCTCGTCAGCCTCAATCTTTCGCCCTCCGATGTCATTGCCGCCATCCAAGCGCAGAACATCCAGGCGCCGGTTGGGCGCGTCGGCGCGCGGCCGATCGGCCCCGATCAGCAATTCCAGCTCAACGTCCAGACCCAGGGCCAGCTCAAGACCGCGAAGCAATTCGGCGAGATCGTGCTGCGCGCCTTTCCCGATGGCTCGGTGTTGCGCGTGCGCGATGTCGCGCGGGTCGAGATGGGGGCGCAGAACGAGGACAGCGAAAGCCGCATCGATGGTCGCCCCGGCGTTCCGATCGGCATCTATCTCTCGCCCGGCGCCAATGCCGTTGCCACCGCCGCGGCGGTGAACCAAACTCTCGCGGATCTCAGCAAGCGCTTTCCCGAGGGGCTGAAGGCGCGGGTGATGTATGACAGCACCACATTCGTCTCGGACACGATCCACGAGGTGATCCGCACCCTCACCGAAGCGTTTCTGCTGGTCGTGCTCGTCGTCTATCTTTTCCTCGGCAATGCGCGTGCGACCATCATCCCGACGGTCGCGGTGCCGGTGAGCCTGGTTGGCACTTTTGCCGCTCTTCTTGCACTCGGCTATTCCGCCAATACCGTCTCGTTGCTCGCGATGGTGCTCGCGATCGGTATCGTCGTCGATGACGCGATCGTCGTCGTCGAGAATGTCGAGCGGGTGATGGAGGAGGAGCCAGAGATTTCCCCCGCCGCCGCGACCAAGAAGGCGATGCGTCAAATCACCGCGCCGATCATCGCGATCACCCTGGTCCTGCTTTCGGTGTTCGTGCCGATCGCGTTCATCCCCGGGCTTTCGGGGACGCTGTTTCGCCAGTTCGCCGTTACCATCAGTGCCGCGATGCTGATTTCGGCGATCAACGCGCTGACCCTCTCGCCCGCGCTCTGTGCCGTCTTTCTTCGCCACACCGGCAAAAAACGCGGGCCGATCGGCCAGATGCTGCGCGGCATCGATTTCTTGCGCGACGGCTATGCCGCGATCGTGCGCCGGCTGCTGCGCGTCTCCGTCCTCGCCGTGCTGCTGATCGCACTCTTCGGTGTTGGCATCTGGGAATTGTCGCGCCACACGCCGACCGGGTTTTTGCCCGAGGAAGATCAGGGCGCGTTCTTCATCGCCGTGCAGTTGCCCGATGGCGCCTCGGTCGCGCGCACCTCGGAGACGACGCGCGAGGTCGAGGGCATTCTCGCGAAAATGCCCGAGATCGAACACACGCTCTCGATCATTGGTTTCTCGCTGCTCGATTACGTCTCCGAACCCAATGCCGCGTTCATGGTCGCCCGCCTCAAGCCCTTTGCCGACCGCAAAGGGGTGGCGAGTTCGGCGCAAATGCTGATCAGGAAGACCTTTGGCGCCGCCCAGGGCATCCGTTCGGCGATCGTCTTCCCCTTCAACTTGCCGCCGATCATCGGGCTCTCCACCTCCGGCGGCTTTGAATACGAACTCGAGGGGCTGGAGGGGCAGGATCCGGTGACCATGGGCAGCGTCATGAACGGATTGCTCGCGGCCGCCAACCGCGACCCGCATCTCGCCCGCGTCTTTTCCACCTTCACCGCGACCAACCCCTCGATCTATCTCGATATCGACCGCGAAAAGGCGCAGGCGCTCGGCCTCAACATTAGCGACGTCTTCACCGCGCTGCAGGCGACGCTCGGCGGCATCTATATCAATAATTTCAGCCTCTACGGCCGCACCTGGCAGGTCAATATCGAGGGCGAGGCGGCGAACCGGCGCGATCTCTCCGATATCTGGCAAATCTATGTGCGCAACAATGTCGGGGCGATGGTGCCGCTCCGCTCGATCGCTGACTTGCACATCATCCAGGGGCCGCAGGTCATCATCCGCTACAATAATTACCGCGCGATCTCGATCCTCGGCAGTCCGGCGCCCGGCGTTTCCTCGGGCGATGCGTTGGCGGCGATGGCAGCGGTCTCCGCCAATACTTTGCCGCCGGGCTACGCGTTCGAGTGGACCGGCACCGCCTATCAGGAGCAGCTCGCCTCCGGGCGCACTGGCTTCATTCTCGCGCTCGCGGTGTTGTTCGCCTATCTCTTCCTGGTCGGGCTTTATGAGAGCTGGGTGATCCCGATCCCGGTCCTCTTGTCGGTGACGGTCGGCGTGGTCGGCTCGTTCATCGCCCTTCTGGTCTCGGGCCTGTCGCTTGATCTCTATGCTCAGATCGGCCTTGTCGTGCTGATCGCGCTGGCGGCGAAAAACGGCATCCTGATCGTCGAGTTCGCCAAGGAACGGCGCGAGGAGGGGCTTCCCATCCACGAGGCGGCAGCACTCGGGGCCAAGATGCGGTTTCGTGCCGTGATGATGACCTCGGTTGCCTTCATCCTCGGCCTCGTGCCGCTGGTGTGGGCGGAGGGCGCGGCGATGTTGAGCCGGCGTGGCATCGGCACGGCGGTGTTCGGCGGCATGATCGCGGCGAGCGCTATCGGCATTTTTCTGATCCCGATGCTCTATGTTACCTTCCAGACCCTCCGCGAGCGGGTGAAAGCGCGGTTTTCACGCAAGCGTGCGCACACCCACGCCGAAACGGTGGGAGAATAGCGGGCGGCGCGGCGGGGGGCTTGGCCTCGGGCGCCGGGCGCGCCAATCTGTCTTGAAGATGCCCATGGGACGTGGAGAGCGAGAGCAATGACCAAATTCGGCTTGGCCCAACCGGTGCGGCGGGTGGAAGACCCGCGCCTTCTCAAAGGTGAAGGTCGCTATACCGACGATATCACCCCGCCCGGCACGCTGATCGGGGTGGTATTGCGGAGCCCGCACGCCCATGCCGCCATCACCCGGATCGATGTCGCGCAAGCGCGCACGCGCCCCGGCGTGGTCGCGGTCTATACCCATGCCGATCTCGCCGAGGACGGGCTCGGGACGCTGCCTTGCGCGATCCCGCTCACCAACCGTGATGGCAGCCCGCGTTTCGATCCGCCGCATCCCGTGCTTGCCGACGGCACCGTGCGCCATGTCGGCGACCCGGTTGCCTTCATCGTCGCCGAAACCGTCCAAGCGGCGCGCGACGGCGCCGAGGCGGTCGAGATCGAGTATGACATCCAGCCCGCGGTGACCGATCTCGCGCACGCGACCGAGGCGGGACAGCCACAGGTCTGGGCGGGGGCGGCGGGCAATGTCTGCTTTGACTGGGAAACCGGCGATCGCGCCAAGACCGAGGCGCTGTTCGCCAAGGCAGCGCACGTCACCCGCCTCACGGTCGTCAACAACCGTGTCGTTGTCAACAGCATGGAGGCACGCGCCGCACTCGCCGAATTCGATGCCGCCACCGGACGCTGGACGCTGACCACCAACACCCAGGGCGGCTGGGTGATCAAGCAGTTGCTCGCGGACGCCATCTTCAAGGTCGGCGCCGACAAATTCCGCATCATCACCCCCGATGTCGGCGGCGGTTTCGGCATGAAGCTCTTTCTCTACGCCGAGCATGCCCTCACCTGCTATGCCGCGCGCAAGCTCGGCCGGCCGGTGAAATGGCGCTCCGAACGCAGCGAGGCCTTTCTCTCCGACACGCAAGGCCGCGCCAATGTCACCCTCGGCGAAATCGCTCTCGACGCCGATCACAAATTCCTCGCGTTGCGGACCAAGAACTACGCCGATATGGGGGCCTATCTCTCGACCTTCGCGCCCTTCATCCCGACCGGCGCCGGCACCAAGGTGCTGGCCAGCGTCTATGGCTTCCAGGCGATTTACGCCAATGTGATCGGCGTTTTCACCAATACCGTGCCGGTCGATGCCTATCGCGGCGCGGGAAGGCCGGAGAGCAATTATCTCGTCGAGCGCTTGATCGACGCCGCGGCGCGCGAACTCAAGCTCGATGCCATCGAGCTGCGCAAGCGAAATATCGTCCAGCCCGCGGCCATGCCCTACACCTCAGCGATGGGCCAGACCTATGACAGCGGCGATTTCGCCCGGGTGATGGAGGCAGCACTCGGCAAGATCGATTACGCCGGCTTCCCCGCCCGCCGCGCCGAGGCGCGCCGCCGCGGCCGGCTGCGCGGCATCGGCCTTGCCTATTATCTCGAAGCGACCGGCGGCGCGCCGAGCGAACGCGCCGAGATTCGCTTCGCCGAGGATGGTGGCGTCGATCTCTATGTCGGCACCCAATCAACCGGCCAGGGGCATGAAACCGCTTACGTCATGCTCACCGCCAACCGCCTCGGCATCGACCCCGAGAAAATCCGCGTCCGCCAGGGCGATACCGACGAGATCCCAACCGGTGGCGGCACTGGCGGCGCGCGCAGCCTCTATTCGGAAGGCCAGGCGATCCTCGCGACGGTTTCGACGGTGATCGAAAAGGGCAAAGCCGCAGCCGCCGAGATGCTCGAGGCGAGCGTCGCCGACATCGTCTTCGACGATGGCCAGTTCTCGATCGTCGGCACCGATCGCGGCGTCGATATCCTGGCGCTCGCGCAACGGCTGCGCGAAAACCGGGCGGCGGGGCGCGAGGTTGAACTGCTCGATACCGCCGAGGTTGCGCGCATCGACAGCCACACCTTTCCCAATGGCTGCCACATGGCGGAGGTCGAGGTCGATCCCGAGACCGGTGTCACCCATGTCGTGCGTTATATCGTCTGCGACGATGTCGGCCGCGCGATCAACCCGATGATCGTGCGCGGCCAGGTGCATGGCGGCGTCGCCCAGGGAATCGGCCAGGCGCTGCTTGAAAACACCGCCTATGATCCGCAATCCGGCCAGTTGCTGGCCGGGAGTTTCATGGATTACGCGGTGCCGCGCGCCGATGATCTGCCTGATATCGAGGTCGACCTGATCGAGGTGCCGTGCGGCACCAACCCGCTTGGCGTCAAGGGCGCCGGCGAGGCCGGCGCGGTCGGCAGCCCGCCGGCGGTGATCAACGCTCTCCTCAACGCGCTCGCCGAACGCGGCGTCGCCGCGATCGACATGCCGGCAACGCCTGAACGCGTCTGGCAGGCGCTGCACCAGAGCCGCGCCGCCGCTTGAGGGCCAAAATAGGTCTAGAGCGTGATCGACTTAAACCGATCGCGCTCTAGTCGGGAAAGCCGATGAAGGTCGCGACCTCGTCGAGCGGCGCGCGGTCGGTGCGCAGCGCATTGGCCGGCGCCGCTTTGTCTTCATGGCCGATAGCGATCGCGGCAAAGAGCACGTGCTCCGTGGGGATGGGGAAGAATCGGCGGACGATCCCGGGATAGCGCGACCAGCATTCCTGGGCGCAGCTTTGCAGCCCTTCTTCGAGCAAAAGCAGCATGACGCTTTGCATCCACATGCCGAGATCGGCCCATTGCGGCGGCCCCATGAAGCGCGGCGTATGGATGAAAAGCGCAACCGGGGCGCCGAAAAACTGGTAGTTTTGCCCAAGCCAGCGCAGCCGCGCGGCCTTGTCGGCGCGCGGGATGCCGAGGGAAGCGTATAATTGCTCGCCATTGGCGAAGCGGCGGCTGCGGTAAGGCTCGGGGAGATGCGGCGGATAGATCGCGTATTCCGGCTCGGGCTCGACCGCGCCGTAGCTTTCCGCCATCGCCCGCTTGAGGGCGGCGAGCGGTGCGCCGGTGGCGGCGGTGATGTGCCAGGGCTGGACATTGCCGCCGGATGGCGCGCGGTTTGCCGCAGCCATCACCCGCCGCACGATCGCGGGATCGACCGGCTGCGCAAGAAAGCCACGCACCGAACGGCGCCGCATCACCGCCTCTTTGACTTCCATCGCGCCCTTACCCCAATACGCTCTGCGCCCTTTGTCGCGTCGAGCCGAGTGTCCTGCCCCTGACCTGCGGTGGCATGTCAGGGATCAGCAGGCCACTGACAACAAAGAGCGGATGTTTGAAACCGGACTCTAGCCGATCGTGCGCAGGCAAGACAAAGGCCGCCGCCCGGGAGAGGGCTATCGCTCTGATCCGGCGTCCTCGGCCGCGAGCGGCAGCGCCGAGCGCTGTGGCCGATCGGCGACGTGTTGCGGCGCGGGCGCCGGCGGCACCCAGGGGCGGATGCCACGCCATGCCCGCTCGCTCAAGACGCGCGCGCCGCTGGCCTCGAGCCAGACGGCGACCGCCCCCTCGCGCCAGACGGTGAAACGGTCGATATGCAAAACGCCGCGGCACGCGTCTCTCAGTGGCACTGGCGAGACGACCAGCGCCACCCCCTCGCAGGCGGCGGGCGCGGCCTTGTCCGCACTGAGCCAAAGCGCTGCCGCCCGGCCCGGCGCCGGGCGAAGCCGACAGGCGCCGGCATCGTCGCAGGCAACCGCCCCCGGCGGCGCCGCGCTCGCGGGAAGGAGTGGCCCGCGCGCCCAATATTCCGCCCAGGCATCGCGGGTGAAGCGCGACGCGCCGGGTTGCGCGAGAACGAAAACGCCGGCCTCGGTCCTGAGACCGATCAGCTTGGCATCGGGCGAGACCAGGAGATCGGGCGGCGGCGCGGCGAGCGGCGAGAGCAAGCCGAGCAGCAGGATCGGCGCGCCCCAGAGCCGCAAGCGGCTCCGCCATAAGCCAAGCCAGGCCATGCCGAGCGCGATCAGGAGCAGCCCGAAGCCCGGGATATGCGCGACCGGGATGGTTGCCGCCGGCAGGGCGGCAATCGTGCGCGCGATCGCGAGAATGAGGCTGATCCCCCAGCCCATCGGCACCAGCGCCAACGCCGCGAGCCCGAGCGGCATGAGCGCGAGCGCGACCAACCCGCACGGCATCACCCAGAACGCGGTGATCGGCACCGCGATCAGATTGGCGAGCACGAAATAGAGCTGCACCCGGCCGAAATGCGCGGCCCCGAACGGCGCCGAGGCGGTGCCAGCAAGCAGGCTGGTGAGCGCCAACATCACGAGATGGCGCCGCCAACGCGCGGTGATGCGAAACAACGCCGGCCACAGCGCCTCATAGCCGGAAATGAGGGCGAGAACGGCAGAGAAACTCATCTGGAAGCTGACGCCGACGATCTCCTCCGGGGCGCCGAGCAGCACCGCGCCGGCGGCGAGCGCCAAGCCCCTGAGCGACAGCGCCCGCCGGCCGACGAGAAGGCCGAGCGTTACCAAACACGCCATCGCGAAGCTGCGGCGGATCGGCACATGCGCGCCGGTCAGTAGAAGATAGGCGCCGCCGGCGGCGAGCGCCGCGAGGGCGGCGATCTGGCGCGCCGGCCAGTAAAGCGCCGGCCATTCGAGGGCGGCGAGCAAAAGCCGGGCAAAGCCGAGCACGAGACCCATCACGATGCCGATATGAAGCCCGGCGATGGCGAGGAGATGGGCAAGCCCGGCATCGCGGAAGGCGGCGCGGTCGGTCTCGGGGATAGCGGCGGAGAAGCCAGACAGCAGCGTCGCCGCGATCGCGCCGCGGGAATCTGGCAAAACCGCCATCACCCGCGCGGCGATCGCGGCACGGATCGCCTCGATCGCGGCCTCGAATTTCGGCGCTGGCGCCGGTGCGAGACGCCGGATCGGCCCGAGCGCCGTGCCGTAGCCGCCAAGGCCATGGAAAAAATCGTCGCGCTGCAAATCCCAGGCCCCCGGATAGGCGGGCTCAGGCGGCGGCATCAGGAGCGCACGCAGTGACACCGTCTCGCCGATGGTGAACAAGGCGGCATCGTCATGGCGGAGACGAAGACGCAAACGCCGTGGTAAAACCGCGCCGTCATCGATCCGCGCCTCGGTGAGCAAAAGCCGGCTCCCCTCCGGCAACCCCTCGATCGCATCGACCCGCCCGCTCACGCTCACCGCATGGCGCGGCAAAGCGAGGAGCGGGGGGGCGCGCCAGGTCGCGCATTGCGCCGCCGCGAACCCGAGGGCGACGACGAATGCGAGCCCCGGCACGAGGCGGGCGAGCGGATGGCGATGGAGAGCCCCAAACCCCACCGCGCCGAGCGCCATCCCGGCGGCGCCAAGCCAGAGCGGCGGCTCACTGTTGCGGGCAAAATAGGCGATGTCGCCAGCGCCGAGAAACACCGGCAGCCAGAGCGCGAAACGGCCGCGCTCGGCTTCGATCAGGTCATAAAACGCGAGTGTAATGCGGGCCGCAGCCAGCTTGAGTTCGCCGCCGATCTCCGCCCGCCAAACCCGCTCCACCCGCGACCATCTCCCTCGTGGCTGGCCATGCGCGCGACTGTACCGCACCCGGGGCGGGAAAGATAAGAGATCATGCGCGCGCTCGCGCGGCGTGCGAGGTGCCTCAGCCGGCGACGAGCCGCGCGAGCGTGGGTGCGGCATCCGGCGCCGCCCAGTTGATCGCGCCTTCGAGCCGGCCCGCGATGCGCCCGGCGCGGTCGATGATCAGCGTCGTCGGAATCCCCTCGACATGCAGGGCCTGCAAGACCTCGCCGCCAGGATCGAGCCAGACCGGGAGATTGTCGATACCGTGGCTGGCGTAGAAAGCGCGCACCGTGGCGGCGCCACCGCGATCGGACGAGAGTGGCACAACCTCGATGCCATGGGCCTTGACCCGCGCCGCCAACTCGTCGAGCGCCGGCATCTCGGCGACACAGGGCGCGCACCACGTCGCCCAGAGATTAAGCACGACGCCCCGGCCGATGAATTCGGCAAGCTTATGCGCCCGCCCGTCGCCATCATGCAAAATGAGCGCCGGCGCCGGCAGCGGCGGCACCACCAGCGTCATCGTGCTGATGGCGGCAAGGCTTTCCTCGGCCAGCGATTTGCCGACCAGCGCCGCTGTCGCTACCGTGCCGGCGAGCGCGAGCGCCATGCGGCGTGTCAAAACTGCCATGCGGGAATCCCTTTCGTGACCGACCAGCCTGAAACCATCACCTCCGGGGTTGCCAATCCCGGCCCGGATGTCAACCGCCCCTCTCCCGATCAGCCGGCCGCCAATCAGCAATGGGGCGGACGCTTCGCGGCCGGGCCGGCGGCGATCATGCAGGAGATCAACGCCTCGATCGATTTCGACCGTGCCCTCTGGCGCCAGGATATAAGGGGCTCGCTCGCCCATGCCGCGATGCTGGCCAAGGTTGGGATCATCAGCGGCGAGGACGAGGCGGCGATCCGCGCCGGGCTCGCCGCGATTGCCGCCGAGATCGAGGCCGGCACGTTCCCCTTCGCCGCCGCGCTCGAAGATATTCACATGAATATCGAGGCGCGGCTCAGCGAGCGGATCGGCGAGGCCGGCAAGCGTCTCCACACCGCGCGTTCGAGGAACGACCAGGTGGCGACCGATTTCCGCCTCTGGGTGCGCGATGCGATCGACGGGCTGGAGACGCAGATGGTCGATCTGATGCGCGCGCTGGCGACGCGCGCAGCCGAGCACGCCGCCGACCCGATGCCCGGCTTCACCCATCTGCAGACCGCGCAGCCAGTAACCTTCGGCCATCATCTGCTCGCCTATGTCGAGATGCTGGCGCGTGATCGCGGCCGGCTGGCCGATGCCAGGTGGCGGCTCAACGAATGCCCGCTCGGGGCGGCGGCGCTGGCCGGCACCTCGTTTCCGATCGACCGTGCCATGGTCGCAGCCGCCCTCGACTTCGACCGGCCGATGGCGAATTCGCTGGACGCGGTCTCGGACCGCGATTTCGCGCTCGAATTCCTCGGCGCAGCGGCGATCGCGGCGATGCATCTCTCGCGCCTCGCCGAGGAAATCATTATTTGGTGCAGCGCGCCGTATCGTTTTGTCACGCTTTCGGACGCCTTCACCACCGGCAGCTCGATCATGCCGCAAAAGCGCAATCCCGACGCGGCCGAGCTGGTGCGCGCCAAGACCGGGCGCATCATGGGCGCGCTGGTGGGGCTGCTTACGGTGATGAAGGGCCTCCCGCTCGCTTATGCCAAGGACATGCAGGAGGACAAGGAGCCGGTGTTCGACGCCGCCCGGGCGCTCTCGCTCGCGCTCGCGGCGATGGCCGGGATGGTGCGCGATCTCCGCCCCGAGACGGCGCGCCTGCGCGAGGCCGCCGGCGCCGGCTTTGCGACCGCAACCGATCTCGCCGACTGGCTGGTCCGCGCCCTTCACTTCCCGTTCCGCGAGGCCCATCACATCACCGGGCGGCTGGTCGCGCGCGCCGAGGCCAAGGGCGTCGATCTCGCCGATTTGACTCTCGCGGAGATGCAAGCGGTCGAGCCGCGCATCACTGCGGAAGTGTTTTCGGTGCTCAGCGTCGAGGCCTCGCTCGCCTCGCGGGTGAGCTTCGGTGGCACTGCGCCGGAAAATGTCGCGCGCGAGGCGCAAGCGTGGCTGGAGCGGCTGGCATGACGGCGCGGCCGTGGCGGCGGGCGCTGCTGCTCGGCCTCGCCCTGGCCTTGGGTCTCGCCGCCTGCGGCAAAAAAGGCGCGCCACAAGCGCCCGGCCCGAAAGACCAGATCACCTACCCCCGCGTCTATCCGCCGTATTGAG
>NZ_JBMFWJ010000052.1:0-16617 GCF_049965395.1 Acidibrevibacterium sp. | reverse complement strand
GCAAACGTGGCTGGACGGCGGAATGGTCGGCCGACAAGTCGGCCGCCCGAATCATCCCGACCCCCGGCTTCACCGGGAAACGCGTTTTCGATCATCTTCTGACACTGGTCGAAGACACGGCTGCCAATGAGATTGTTGATGACATAAAGAAAATTGAGCAGCAAACTGGGATAAGTGAAACAACGAAAAAAGCGCTCATTGACGCACGGATCGGCCAGGGCGAATTCCGGGAAGAACTGGAAAAGCGCTGGAGTCAGGCGTGTTCGTTAACTGGCTGCAAAATCAGGGAAATTCTCCGCGCGTCGCAGATCAAGCCGTGGAAAGACTCCTCCGACAAAGAGCGACTTGATGCCGAAAACGGGCGTCTTCTGACCGCAAACCTGGATGCCGCGTTTGACCGAGGGCTGATTTCGTTCTCCGATCAGGGAGAAATGCTGGTTTCCGATCAGCTTTCTGAGGAGCAGCGCGCGGAACTTGGCATTCCCCGGCCGATGCGTGGCAAACGCCCAACCCAGAAACAGACAACGTATCTTCGTTTCCACCGGAAACATTGGGGTTTCCGGTGAGGCGAGCGGCGACGAGCACTGCCGACGACGCGGTTTCCGGCGTGCCGGCATCGAAGGGCGGCGTGGGCGCGTATTCGATGCCGCGTCATGATTCCTCTCCTTGTGATGATCTTCTCGGCGCCGTTCACTCTCCGGCCCGCGCCCGGGAAGATCGGTGGCAAAGACAGGCTCTCGCTTTTTGTGTTCGGATGCAGTTTTCTATTTTCTGGCATTTTCTGGTTCAACCATCACCGGCGGCTCAGTCTCACCAACGCGAATAGCCGTAATCACTGTGCAGAGGCACTAGCTGCATTTCGACCAACCGCAGTGAAAACATGAGAGACAGCCTGCTTCCTTGACCAATCCCGGCTGGCTGCATTTCGGACAAATCGGGCCGACCAGCCCGCCACGCGACGGCACCGCCTTATCGTCTGCCAAGGTGTCGTCCAACAGCGGCATGGCGAGAAATCCGGTCGAGATCATATGACGTTCAATGACATCGCCGATCGCCGCAACCAGTGAGGGCACATAGCGGCCATTATGCCAGTGTCCGCCACGCGGGTCGAAAACCTGTTTCAGCTCCTCCGCGACAAACCCGACATCGCCGCCGCGACGAAACACCGCGCTGATCATCCGCGTCAACGCCACCACCCAGGCATAATGCTCGAGATTCTTCGAGTTCACGAACACCTCGAAGGGTCGCCGTGTGCCATCGTGCTCGATATCGTTGATGGTGACGTAGAGCGCATGCTCGCTGTCCGGCCAACGCAATTTGTAAGTGGCCCCGGTAAGTTTTTCGGCGCGTAGCAGAAGCTCCGGCCCGGTTAGCGAGGGCGGCGCGGCGGCGGTCGGCTTGACTTCGAGCACCGAGCCAGTGATCGCGTTCGGACGATAGGTCGTGCAGCCCTTGCAGCCGGAACGATAGGCGTCGCGATAGACCTCTTGAAAATCGGCAAAGGAAATATCTTCGGGCACATTGACGGTTTTCGAAATCGCACTATCGACATGGCGCTGCACCGCCGCCTGCATGCGCACATGCTCGGCTGGCGTCAGATCCTGCGCGGTGACGAAATGCGCGGGCAGAGGCGCTTCCGGCCCAAACATGTCGCGATAGAGCCTGACCGCGTGATCCGAAACCTCCTCCTCGCGAAGCGACCCATCGGGTTCGCGGACCTTGCGGGTGTAGCTATGGGCGAATACCGGCTCGATGCCGCTCGAGATATTGTCGGCAAGCAGCGAGATCGTGCCGGTCGGCGCGATCGAGGTCAGCAGCGCGTTTCGGATGCCGTTTTCGGCGATCAGCGCGCGCACGTCTTCGTCGAGTTCGCGCACGCTCTCGCCGGCGAGATAGGCATCGCGATCGAAAAGCGGGAACGCGCCTTTTTCGGCGGCGAGATGGGCCGAAGTGAGATAGGCGACGCGGTTGACACGCCGCGCCCACTCACCCGCAACCGCCGCCGCCGACGGCGAGCCATACCGTTCGCCGCACATCATCAGGGCGTCGGCAAGCCCGGTGACGCCAAGCCCGATGCGCCGCTTGACCATCGCCTCGCGGCGCTGCGCCTCGAGCGGAAAGCCAGAAACGTCGATGGTATTGTCCATCATCCGCACCGCCGTTGCGACCAGTTCGTCGAGCAACGCGGTGTCGAGCCGCGCACGCGCGCTGAACGGCTCGCGGATCACCCGCGCGAGATTGATCGAGCCGAGCAGACAGGCGCCATAAGGCGGCAAGGGCTGTTCAGCACAAGGGTTGGTCGCGTGGACGGTTTCGCAATAGGCGAGATTGTTGCGGGCGTTGATGCGATCGATGAACAAAACGCCCGGCTCGGCATAATCATAGGTCGCGCGGGTGATGCTGTCCCAAAGCGCGCGGGCGCGCACGCTGCGATAAGTCTTGCCCTCGAAGCGAAGCGGCCAATCGGCATCGGCGTCGATCGCCGCCATAAAATCATCGGTGACCAGAACCGAAAGATTGAAATTGCGCAGCCGCCCGGGCTCGCGCTTGGCGGCGATGAACGCCTCGATATCGGGGTGATCGCAGCGCAACGTCGCCATCATCGCGCCGCGCCGGGCGCCCGCCGACATGATGGTGCGGCACATCGCATCCCACACATCCATGAATGAGAGCGGGCCCGAGGCATCGGCGCCGACCCCCTTGACCACCGCCCCCTTGGGCCGGAGCGTCGAGAAATCATAACCGATGCCGCCGCCCTGCTGCATGGTGAGCGCGGCTTCGCGTAAATGCTCGAAAATACCGCCGAGATCGTCCGGGATATCGCCCATGACGAAGCAGTTGAAGAGGGTGACGCGGCGGCCGCTGCCTGCGCCCGAGAGAATCCGCCCAGCCGGGAGAAAGCGGAAATCCTCGAGCGCGACGTAAAACCGCTCCTCCCACGCCGCCGAATCGCGCTCGGGGGCGGCGAGCGCGCGGGCAACCCGCCGCCAGCTATCCTCAAGGCTGCGATCGAGCGGCGTGCCATCGAGCGATTTCAGGCGATATTTAGCATCCCAGACCTGGCGCGAAATCGGCGCGATGCGCGCGGCGGCGCCGGTTTCGGCTAATGGGATATCCATCTCGTCCCTCCTCGATTGAAATCTGCAAAGCAAGCTGCCGCGACGCTCATCCGGGCCAGGCGAACGCGACCTGGCCAGCGGGCGACCCGACTCCGGTGGTGCCGGAGTATAGGATTTTCTCGTGCGGAGGGTAAGGCAGGGCTGGCGCGCGCGTCGCGGATTCGCCGATGAAAGTTCCTCGGCTTCTCAAAAAAAATAAATCTATTTCAATAGATTATCGGCTCTGCGGGGAAATCGGATGGCCCGGCATCACCGCCTCACTGCCATCTGGATTGGCCCCTCGCGCCGGCCATGGGTGAATTGATCGACCAGCGGATTGCCGCTCGCCATCAAATCCGCGGCCGCCCCCTGCCAGACGATCCGGCCGCCATAAAGCATCGCCGCCCGGTCGCCGATGCGCCGCGCGCTCGCCATGTCGTGGGTGATGGCGATCGCGGTGCTGCCGAGGCGCTTGACGCAATCGACGATGAGCCCATCGATCACCGCGCCCATGATCGGGTCGAGCCCGGTCGTCGGCTCGTCGAAAAACAGGATATCGGGTCGCGCCGCGATGGCGCGGGCGAGGCCGACGCGCTTTTGCATCCCGCCCGAGAGTTCCGCCGGAAACAGCGGTGCGACATCGGCCCCGAGCCCGACCTGCGCCAGCACCTCGATTGCCGCCGCGCGCGCAGCACGACGCGTGATCTGATGGCGCGCGAGTAAGCCGAAGGCGACATTCTCCCAGACTGGCAAGCTATCGAACAGCGCCGCATTCTGAAACAGCATGCCAACCCGCGCCCGCACCGCGGACAGCGCCTTGCCCGAAAGCCCGCCGAGGGCGACACCGTCGATCTCGATGGTCCCCGCATCCGGCGTGATCAAGCCGAGAATGCACTTGATCAGCACCGATTTTCCTGAACCCGAGCCGCCGATCACGACCAGCGAGGTACCCGCCGCGATATCGAGATCGATCCCAGCCAGAACCTGTTTATCGCCAAACGCCTTGGTGAGGCCGCGCAGGCGGATCATCGGAACCGCCGCGCTCATCGCGTGAAAAACATTTCCGTGAGCACGTAATCGAAAGCGAGGATCAGGACCGAAGCGCTGACCACCGCGGCGGTGGTCGCGGTGCCCACTCCTTCGGCGCCGCCGCGGCTGTTATAGCCGAAAAAACACCCCATCAGCGCGACCAGAAAGCCGAACACCGCCGCTTTCACGAGGCCAGACACTACGTCCATCGTCTGCATGAAGGCCAGCGTGTTGGAGAGATAGGTATAAGGGTTGAAGCCGAGCTTGGCGGTCGCGATGATGAAGCCGCCGAGCACGCCGATGATGTCGGCAATCAAGACGAGCAGCGGCAGCGCGATCGCGGCGGCGAGCAGGCGCGGCGTCACCAGGTATTTCATCGGGTTGGTGGAGAGCGTTGTCAGCGCGTCGATCTGGTCGGTGACCCGCATGGTGCCGATCTCGGCCGCCATCGCCGCACCCACGCGTCCCGCGACCATCAGCCCGGCGAGCACCGGCCCCAGTTCGCGCGTTACCGACAGCACCACGAGATTGGCGATCGCGCCCTCGGCGGAAAACCGGGCAAAGCCCGTGTAGGATTGCAACGCCAACACCATGCCGGTGAATACCGCGGTCAGCGCGACCACCGGCAAGCTGAAATAGCCGATCTCGATCAGAGCGCGGGCGAACATCCGCCCATAATAGGGCGGGCGGATGAGGTGCGAGATCCCCTCCAGCGTGAACAAGGCCAGCCGGCCGGCGAAACCACAGGCATCGAGCACGAAGCGGCCGAGCGCCGCGAGCGCCGTGAGCGGCATCGGCCTAGAGCGCCGCGGCGGGAAGCACGACGCGGACGATGCGCGCGCCGAGCCCGGTTAGGATTTCATAGGGCGAGGTATCGAGCAGCGCCGCGATCCGCTCGGGCGGCATCGCCGGGCCGATCAGCTCCAGCCAGCTTCCCGAGCCGATCGCGGGATGGCCAGTGATATCGCAGGTGGTGAGGTCCATGGAGACACGCCCTACCAGCGGAACCGGGGTGCCGTCAAAAAACGCGCTCCCCCGGCCGGCGAGACGGAACGGCCAGCCATCGGCATAGCCGATGCCGAGGGTCGCGATACGGCTCGGCCGCGCCGCGCGCCAAGTTGCGTTATAGCCGACCGGGGCCCCCGCAGGCACATCGCGCACTTGCAGCACACGTGCCCGAAGACGAAAGGCAAGGCGCATCGGATTAACGGCGTGCGGCGTCGGGTTGATGCCATAAAGCGCCGCGCCGGCGCGGGCGAGATCGGAGGCGAAGGCCGGGCCGAGGAAAATACCCGAAGAATTGGCAAGGCTGCGCTTGGCCGGCGGCAAGCGCGCGCAGGCTTGCGCAAAACGCTGGCGCTGCGCCGCGTTCAGCGGATCCTCCGCGGTCTCGGCGGCGACGAGATGGGTCATCACAAAACGGAGATCGAGATTTTGCAGCGGCTCGGGCGCCTGCGCGAGGCGATCGAGTTCTGCCTCATCGAGCCCGAGCCGCGCCATCCCGGTATCGATGTGAAGGATCGCCGGCAAGCGCCGCCCGAGACGGCCGGCCGCGGCAGCGAAGGCAGTGATTTCGGCGAGGGTTCCGAGCACCGGCACGAGATCGTGATGCACGAACGCCTCGATGACATCGGCGCCAGGAGCCGGGCCGAGTCCCCCCAGAACCGCGAGCATCGCCCCCGGGATCGAAGGCCTGAGCGCCAGCGCCTCCCCGAGATGGGCGGTGAAGAAATGCCGGCATCCGGCGGCGAACAAGGCCGGCGCGACCAGCGCCGCCCCCAACCCATAGGCATCGGCCTTAACCACCGCAGCGACCGCGCCGCCGGCATGGCGGGCCAAGAGATCGCGCCAATTGGCGATGATCGCCGCCTGATCGATCTCCAAGACCGCACTCGCGCCGGGCGGAACGCGGGGCGACCCCATAGGGGAGGAAATCATGAAAAATGTTCTTTTTTGAAAAAAAGAACCGAAAAACTTTTGTTTGTTGGGCAGTGCCTGCGGCACTGCCCGCGCCGAGACCTGGGGGACACGTCTTTTTGCTTCTTTTTCTTCAGAAAAAGAAGGCTCTTACCTGCCTTAGTGAATATCATCACCATGATGATCCGGATCGAGATCGGCGAAGCGAGTAAATTCGGCCTCGAAAAAGAGATCGATCTTGCCGGTCGGGCCATGACGCTGCTTGGCGATGAACAATTCTGCTTTGTTATAAACACGATCCATATCGCGCTGCCACTTGGCGAGCGCGTCCTGATATTTCTCCTCCGACTCGAAAGCGAGCTGCTTCGGCGCGCGTTGTTGGAGGTAATATTCATCGCGATAGATGAACATCACCGCGTCGGCATCCTGCTCGATCGTGCCGGATTCGCGCAAGTCCGAGAGCTGCGGGCGCTTGTCCTCGCGGCTTTCGACGGCGCGCGAGAGCTGCGAGAGGGCGATCACCGGCACCGCCAGCTCCTTCGCGATCGCTTTCAGCCCTTGAGTGATCTGGCTGATCTCGAGCACCCGGTTTTCAGGGCGCGTGCCGGCGGCAGGCCGCATCAATTGCAGGTAATCGACCACCACCAAAGCAAGGCCACGGGTGCGTTTGAGCCGGCGGCAGCGGGTGCGCAGCGCCGAAAGCGTGATCGCCGGGGTGTCATCGATCTCGAGTGGCAGGCCGGTCAAAGTGCGGCTGACTTCAACGAAGCGATCGAAATCGCGCTGGGCGATGTCGCCGCGGCGAATGCGGTCGGCGCTGATGCGGGCATTTTCCGCGAGGATACGCGAGGCAAGCTGCTCGGCGCTCATTTCGAGCGAGAAGATCGCAACCGCCGCCTTTGGCGCCGCACCCAGCGCCTCGGCGCGAAGGGCCTGCGCCGCGCCAAAGGCGATCTTGGTCGCCAGCGCCGTTTTGCCCATCCCCGGCCGGCCGGCGAGGATCAGGAGATCGGAGGGATGCAAGCCGCCGAGACGCTGGTCGAGATCGCGAAGCCCGGTCGAAAGGCCGGAGACATGGCCGCTCCGCTGAAACGCCCGCTCGGCGCCGGCGATTGCCTCGGTGAGCGCGCGGTCGAAGGTAACGAAGCCCCCTTCCGCCGAGCCACGGGTCGCGAGGTCGAACAAAGCCTGCTCGGCGGCTTCGATCTGTGCCCGGCCGTCGATCGCGTCTTCGTCGCCGAAGGCACGGTTGACCACGACCTCGCCGAGATCGACGAGTTGGCGGCGGATCCAGGCGTCGTGAATGGTGCGGCCGTAATCGCCGGCATTGATGATGCCGACCATGGCGCCGAGCAACTGCGCGAGATAGGCGGTGCCGCCGACCTCGGCGAGGATGCCGGAATGCTCGAACTCGGCTTTCAGCGTCACCGCGTCGGCGAGCTGCCCGGCCTCGATGCGGCGCGCGATCGCCTGGTAGATGCGGCCATGGATCGGATCGGCGAAATGCTCGGGCGCGAGAAATTCGGAAACCCGCTCATAAGCCTTGTTATTGGCGAGCAGCGCACCGAGAAGGGCCTGCTCGGCCTCGAGATTGGCCGGCGGCAGGCGGAGCGCGACACCGCCAGCCGGCGACGAGGGATCGATCTTGTTCATGCCCGTCGCACTCTAGCCCGTCGCGCGCCCGCTGTCCTGGCCGCGCGCCCTGTGGATTGGGTGAATAAAGGGGATGGTTTGCCGGGAGCGCCATTCAGCGCGGGTCGGAAAATTCCTCTGCCCGGCGCCGATGAGCGACGCGGTTGAGAACGCCGTTGACCAGGCCGGGCTCCTCGCCAGAGAAAAATCCGTGCGCGATGTCGAGATATTCATTGATCACGACCCGCGCCGGCGGCCCGTCCGGCATCAGGATCTCGGCGACGGCGGCGCGCAAAAGCGCCCGCAACACCGCATCGAGGCGCAAGAGCGGCCAGTCTGGCGGCAAGGCCTCGGCAATCTCGGCATCGAGCGCCGCGTCGCTCGCGGCAGCGCGAAGGATGCGGGCAAACAGCGTGACCTCCGCCTCCGGCACCCTCCCCTCGGCGAAGCCACCCGCCCCCGGCGGGTCGCCGAGACGGTGGCGGATGAATTCTTGCATCACCGCCTCGATGCTCTGCTCGCGCTGCTCGGCCTGGAACAAAGCCTGCACTGCCGCGACCCGTGAGGCGGTGCGGGGGCGTGGGCGCGCGGTCATCGGCCTCGTCCGCCCATCACAGTGCCCCGAGACGCCGCCCGGCAGCAATCTGCTTGAGCACCGCAACCGCGGCTTCGGCGCCCTTGTTGTGACCATCGCGCCCCGAACGCGCTTCTGCCTGCGCGAGCGTGTCGACGGTGAGGAGCCCAGTGCCGAGCGCGATGCCATAGGTCAGCGAAAGCTGCATCAATCCATTCATCGCCGCGCTGCAGATGAATTCATAGTGATCGGTTTCGCCACGGACCACGCAGCCGAGAGCGATGAAGCCATCGAAACGCCGCGCGCCGCGCAAGGCGAGGCGGATTGCCTGGGCGAGTTCATAGGCGCCGGCGACATCGATGGTCTCGTGCGTCGCCCCAGCGGCGTCCAAAATCTCCGCAGCGCCTCGCGAAAGCCCATCGACCACCGCCTGATAATAAGGGGCGCGAACGATCAGCACGGTGGGCGGCGGGCCGGCGATCTCGGGTGCGCGCGGCAGCGCCGCGTCTTCGGTGCTCATCGGCGGGTCTCCGCCGCCGCGATCGGCCGCTGCTCGACGATTTCGATGCCGTAGCCGTCGAGACCGACGATGGTGCGCGGCGTGTTCGAGAGCAGAATCAGATCGCGCACGCCAAGATCGAGCAAGATCTGCGCGCCGATGCCGTAATTGCGGAGTTCGAGCGGCGGCCGCTCGGCAGCGGCGAGCAAGCGCACGCGCTCGGAAAGTGCGTGCGGCCGATGCTCGCGCAGCAGGACCACAACGCCGCGTCCCTCGCGCTCGATCATCGCCATCGCGCCATGCAGGCTGGAGCTGTGGGCGCCGCCGAGAATGTCATCGAGAAGATCGACCGCGTGCATGCGCGCCAGCACCGGCCCGGGGGCCGCGAGATCCCCCTTCACCAGCGCCAAATGCTCGGCCTCCTCGACCTTGGTGCGATAGACGACGAGCCGCCAGGCGCCGCCGATCGCGTCGGCGATCACGCCCTCCTCGACCCGGCACACCAGCTTCTCGGTGCGTCGGCGATGGGTGATGAGATCGGCGATGGTGCCAAGCTTGAGGTTGTGGAGCTGCGCGAAAGCAACGAGATCGGGCAGCCGCGCCATGCTGCCGTCGTCGTTCATGATCTCGCAGATCACCCCCGCGGGGATCAGGCCGGCGAGGCGGGCGATATCCACCGCCGCCTCGGTATGCCCGGCACGCACCAAAACGCCGCCCTCGCGCGCGGCAAGCGGGAAAACATGGCCCGGCGTGGTGATGTCGGCTCGCGTCGTTTCCGGGTTGATCGCGACCGCGATGGTATGAGCGCGGTCAGCGGCGGAAATGCCGGTGGTCACGCCTTCGCGTGCCTCGATCGAAACAGTGAATGCGGTCTGATGGCGGGTGCCGTTCGACTGGCTCATCAACGGCAGACCAAGCTGCTCGATCCGCGCGCCGGTAAGCGCAAGGCAAATCAACCCGCGCGCGTGCCGCGCCATGAAATTGACCGCATCGGGCGTTGCGAACTGCGCCGGGATGACGAGATCGCCCTCGTTTTCGCGATCCTCGTCATCGACGAGGATGAACATCCGCCCAGCCTGCGCCTCCGCGATCAATTCCTCGGCGGTCGCGAAATAGGTCGAGAGATGGGCGGTTTTCAGCGTATCCGGCATGGTTTCATCCTTCATGGCCGCGCCTGGAGCCGCGCGACATAGCGCGCCAGCAGGTCGATTTCGATATTCACCGCCATCCCCGGCGCAAGGGTGCCAAACCCGGTGACCGCGGCGGTATGCGGAATGATATTGACGCCAAACTCATTCTCCGCCGCGCCCCCCGGCGCCCCGACCTCATTGACCGTCAGCGACACACCGTCGATCGCGATGCTGCCTTTTTCGGCGACGAACCGGGCAAGGGCGGCGGGCAGGCGGAAGCGAAAGCGCAGCGAGCCATTCTCAGGCGCCACCGAGAGGGTTTCGCCGACGCCATCGACATGGCCGGAGACGAGATGGCCGCCGAGTTCGTCGCCGAGGCGAAGGGCGCGTTCGAGATTGACCGGGCTGCCCACCCGCCAGCGCCCGAGGGTGGTGCGCGCGAGCGTCTCGGCCGACACATCGGCGGCGAACCAGTCCGCCCCGCGCGCGACCACGGTCAAGCAGCAGCCCGAACAGGCGATCGAGGCGCCGAGCGCAATGGCGCCGGTATCGGGCCAGGGGGCAGCGATGACGAGGCGCATATCGGCGCCGGCGCCGAGCGGACGGATCTCGCGCACGTCTCCCAGCGCGCTGATGATACCGGTGAACATCTATTCCGTCCTCTCGAACTCGCTCAAAACGTCATCCCCGAGCAGGGTCACGGCGCGGCGGGAAAAGCGCGGCATGGCGGCGAGATGCGCAACGCCGAACCCCTGCGCCGCTGGCCAGCCATCGCCGCCCATCACGGTGGGGGCATGAAACCAGGCGAGGCGATCTACCAGATCGTCACGCAGCAGCGCCGCCGCAAGCTGCGCCCCGCCTTCGACCAAGAGACGGGTGATGCCGGCCTGGCCGAGGGCGCGCAAGCCGGCGGCGAGATCGATCCCGGCCTCGGCGCCGGGCAGCAAAAACAGCCGCGCGCCGAGATCAGCGAAGGCGCGCTTGCGCGCGGCATCGGTGCGGTCATGGACGAGAAACCAGACCGGCCCGAGATCGAGGCTCGCCATGACGCTCGCCGTCATCCGGGTGCGAAGATGGCTGTCGGCAACGATCCGCACCAGCGGGCGGGCGCGATAGCCCGGCAGGCGGCAGGTGAGGCGCGGATCATCGGCGAGCAGGGTGCCGACCCCGACCAACACCGCATCATGTCGGCCGCGCAGCGCGTGCGCGGCACGGCGCGCGGGCTCGCCGGTGATCCACTGACTCTCGCCGGCGCGGGTCGCGATGCGGCCATCGAGGGTGGTCGCGAGCTTCAGCGTCACCAGCGGCCGGCCGCGCGTGACCACGCTCACGAAGCCGGCGGCGAGAGCGGCCGCCTCATCCGCCAGAATCCCCTCATCGACGGTGATCCCGGCGGCGCGCAAGGCGGCGATGCCAGCGCCGTTGACGCGCGGATCAGGGTCGCGAAGCGCGACAACCACCCGGGCGACGCCGGCCGCGATCAGCGCCTCGGTGCAGGGGGGCGTTTGGCCGGTATGGCAACAGGGTTCGAGGGTGACATAAACGGTCGCCCCATGCGCCGCCCCCCCGGCCATGGCGAGCGCCGCGGTTTCGGCGTGCGGGCGGCCGCCGGGGGCGGTCGCACCCCGGCCGACGACGCGGCCTTCGGCGCCGACGATGACACAGCCGACGGCGGGATTGGGCCAGGTCTCGCCGAGCCGGCGCGCCGCCAGCGCGAGGGCGGCGCGCATGTGATCCCGATCCTCGTCGGCGAGATCACCCCTGATCATCGAGCGAGCCGAGGAAGGCCTCGAAATCCTTGGCCTCACGGAAATCGCGATAGACGCTGGCGAAGCGCACATAGGCGACTTCATCGACCTCGCGCAGCGTCTCCATCACCGCTTCGCCGATCTGCTGGCTTGCGATGTCGTTTTCGCCGCTCGCCTCCAACTGACGGACGATGCCGTTGACGATGCGCTCGATCCGCTCCTCCTGCACCGGGCGCTTCCTGAGGGCGATGCGCACCGAGCGGGCGAGCTTATCGCGCTCGAACGGCACCCTTCTCCCATCTGCCTTGATCACGGTGAGTTCGCGAAGCTGCACCCGCTCGACGGTGGTGAAACGCTGGCTGCAGGCCGGGCAAAAACGCCGCCGCCGGATCGCCGCCCCGTCATCGGAGGGACGGCTATCCTTGACCTGGGTATCCTCATGCCCGCAGAACGGACAGCGCATCGTCTCAGCGTCCGGCGTCCAGGGTCGGCGCGAACGCTGTATAGATCGGAAAACGCCGGCAAAGTTCGCGCACGCGCGCCGCAACCGCGGCCTCGGCGGCGTCATTGCGGCCATCGTTGCTGGCGCTGAGGCCATCGAGCACGTCCCCGATCATTTCGCCGACAGCGCGGAACTCTGCCGAGCCGAAGCCGCGCGTCGTCGCCGCCGGGGTGCCGAGACGGACGCCCGAGGTGATCGCCGGCTTCTCCGGATCAAAGGGGATCGCATTCTTGTTCGCGGTGATGCCTGCGCGCTCGAGACTGGCTTCCGCGGCCTTACCAGTGACCCTTTTGGGGCGCAGATCGACCAGCATCAAATGGCTGTCGGTCCCGCCGGTGACGATCGCGAGACCGCGTTCGACCAATGTCGCCGCGAGTATTTTGGCGTTTTCCACCACCTGCGCCTGATAGGCGCGAAACGCCGGCGTCAACGCCTCGCCGAACGCCACCGCCTTGGCGGCGATGACATGCATCAGGGGTCCGCCCTGAAGCCCTGGGAACAAGGCCGAATTGATCTTCTTGGCAAGCTCGGGATCGTTGGTCAGCACCATACCGCCGCGCGGGCCGCGCAGCGTCTTGTGGGTGGTGGTGGTGGTGACATGGGCATGCGGCAGCGGGCTCGGATAGAGCCCGGCGGCAACGAGACCTGCGAAATGCGCCATATCGACCATGAACCAAGCGCCGACCGCGTCGGCAACCTTGCGGATACGGGCGAAATCGATGACCCGCGGATAGGCCGAGCCCCCGGCGATGATCAATTTCGGCCGCTCGGCGTGCGCGAGACGCTCCAATTCCTCGTAATCGAGCAGACCATCCTCGCGACGGACACCATACTGCACGGCGCGGAACCATTTGCCCGAGAGATTGGGCGCGGCGCCATGGGTCAGATGGCCGCCGGCGGCGAGTGACATGCCGAGGATGGTATCGCCGGGCTGGAGCAAGGCCAAGAATACCGTCTGATTGGCCTGCGCCCCGGAATGCGGCTGGACATTGGCGAATTCGGCGGAAAACAACGCCCGGGCGCGCGCGATCGCCAGCTCTTCCGCGATATCGACGGCAGCGCAACCGCCGTAATAACGACGACCAGGGTAACCCTCGGCGTATTTGTTGGTGAGCACCGAGCCTTGCGCTTGCAGCACCGCGCGCGAGACGATGTTTTCGCTCGCGATCAGCTCGATCCCGTCCTGCTGGCGGGCGAGTTCACGCGCCACCGCCCGCGCCAGCTCCGGATCCGCCGCATCAAGGGATGCCTCGAAAAACCGCGCCCGCTCCGGCGCCTCGAGATGCTCACGCATTGCCTGCCCTGCTCTCCACTGAAAACCGCTATCCCACCGCAGGCTCTAGCACCGCGCGCGGCGAGGGGAAACCGCGAAGCCGCGGGGCCAGGTCCGCGAAATCGGTGCCCCGGCCACCGCGGCGCCAGACTACGGCATGCCGCCGCCCATCCCCATGCCGCCAAAGCCGCCACCCATCATGCCGCCGGCGCCGGGCACTGTGCTGCCCATGCCGGCCCCGTTCATCCCCATGCCCGCCATCATGCCGCCGAACGGATTGATCATGCCAATGCCGCTCACGATCTGATCCCAGGCCGAGACGTTGCCGCCCGGCGACGGCGTGATACGATCGACCACCCTGACCGGCAACGCGTCCTTCTGGCCGAGCGTCTTGATCGCCCGCAACACACCTTTATCGTCAAAGGTCAGGACCACCACCTCCTGATTGGCGACGTGGAGAGTACTGGCGACGATCGGCTTGGTTATTTGGCCAATATAAATCCAAGTATTGTCGTCGAAGGTCGCCTTCGAGGTCGGGGTGCCGAGCAGAGATTGCGCGTCCGCGCGCGTCGACACACCCGGCACCAACTCGGCGAGCTGATCAGGGTCGACGGGGTTGCCGCGCACCTGCGTCTGCGGCGCGAGGGGGCCGCAGGCGACGACGCCGAGCAGGACGAGCAACGCGAACAGGCGAACGGAAGCGGCGAACATCAGCAAACCTCGGCAATGTGACCGAACTCCCGGCGGCGGATCGCAGCGCCGGCATTTGACCGGCGAAATCCAAGCGCTATGTCTCGCCCGCGGCCTCGCGCGCGACGGCGGGAACGGGAGTGCCGCGACCGAGGCACCGGGTCAGCCCTCTTTTTCGGCGATCGCGGGGCAGCATGCAAGACGATTTCAACGCTCGGGTCGCCTGCGCGCGCTCGGGAGTTGCGAGGAGATCGGGTGAGGTGGCGGATTTGGCTTTCTGGCGGCGCGGAAGACGGCACGAACGGGCGGGATTCACCCTCTACGGCCACGCCGTGAGCGCGGCCCGGCGGCCATTTTTCTACGATGTCCTTGCCGTTCCCGACACGCTCGATGGCCGTTTCGATCTCGTCGGGCTCCATGTCGCGCTCCTCATCCGCCGGCTCCGCCATGACCGCGAGCCCGGCCCGGCTTTGGCGCAAGCGGTGTTCGACGCCATGTTTTCCGACATGGACATCAATTTGCGCGAACTCGGTGTCGGCGACATGTCGGTCGGGAAAAAGGTGCGCGCAATGTGGGAGGCGTTTCACGGCCGTGCCCGCACCTATGAGACAGCGCTCGACGCTGGCGACGCCGGTAGCCTGGCCGCGGCGCTCGCGCGCAATGTCTGGCGTGGCGGCACGGCACCGCGCGCGGCAATGCTGGCCACGATCGCGATCGCAACTGATGCGGCCCTGACGCGCCAAGCCCTCGCCCGCTTCGCTGCCGGCGAGGTCGCTTTCCCGCCCCCCGAAACCCTTGCCGGCAGCGACGCATGATCCCGGAATTCCACCGCCCGCGCGCGCGGGCGAGCCTCGCCCCGGCCGGCGAGACGGTGGCGATCGCGGCCCGCGGCGCTGAACGCGCGGCCCTCGCCCGGCGCTTCGATCTCCCCGCCATCCGCCATCTCGCGGCGCGCTTTCATCTCCTGCCGGCGACCGATGGCAGCGTGCTCGCGAAAGCCCGCCTCGTTGCCCGTTTCACGCAAATCTGTGTCGTCACCCTAACCCCCTTCCCAGCGACGATCGCGACCCCCTTCACGCTCCGCTTCG
This sequence comes from Acidibrevibacterium sp., assembly GCF_049965395.1. NCBI lineage: Bacteria > Pseudomonadati > Pseudomonadota > Alphaproteobacteria > Acetobacterales > Acetobacteraceae > Acidibrevibacterium > Acidibrevibacterium sp. Next base: position 1,437 of record NZ_JBMFWJ010000052.1, on the reverse strand, counting down.
TCCCCGCCGGGCGCGAATCCGAGGGCGACGATCCTGAGGCGATCGATACCGTCGGCGTTACCGCCGGCGTGCTCGATCTCGGTGAGGCGGCGGCGGAGCAATTCGCGCTTCTCCTCGACCCCTATCCACGCCTGCCGGGGGCGAGCCTGCCGGCGGACTACGCGCCCCGGCCGAACGCCGACCCGCAGGCCGCCAACGGAGCCCTTCCCTTCGCCGCCCTTGCCGCGCGCCTGCACTCCCGCCGGGGCCGATAGGCCACGCCATGCTCGCGCTCTATATTCATTGGCCATTCTGCCGCGCCAAGTGTCCTTATTGCGATTTCAACAGCCATGTCCGCGAGCGGATCGACGCCGGACGCTTCCTTGCCGCGCTCCGCGCCGAACTCGCGTTTGAGGCGGCGCGGCTTGGCCGCCAGCGGCTGGCTTCGATTTTCTTCGGTGGCGGCACGCCGAGCCTCATGCCGCCCGAGGGCGTCGCCGCCCTGATCGCCGACGCAACCCAGCTTTTTGCGCCCGAAGACGATCTCGAAATCACCCTAGAGGCCAACCCGACCAGCGTGGAGGCAGAAAAACTCGTGGCCTTCCGCGACGCCGGCGTGAACCGCCTTTCGCTTGGCGTGCAAAGCCTCGACCCCGCCGCCCTCGCCTGGCTCGGGCGCCACCATTCAGCGGCCGAGGCGATCGCGGCGCTCGAACTCGGGCGACGGATTTTCCCCCGCCTTTCCTTCGATCTCATCTACGCCCGGCCCGACCAAAGCCTTCCCGCCTGGCGCGACGAATTGCGGCGGGCGCTTGCCCTCGCCGCCGATCATCTGTCGCTCTATCAGCTCACCATCGAACCCGGCACCGCCTTCGAGACCGCCTTTGCTCGCGGCGACATCATCCTCCCTGACCCCGAGCATGCCGCAGCGCTCTATCACGCAACCGCCGAGGAAGCGTCGCGGTTCGGGCTCTTCAGCTATGAAATCTCCAACTACGCCAGACCCGGCGCCGAAAGCCGGCACAATCTCGCCTATTGGCGCTACGCTGATTACGTCGGCATCGGCCCCGGCGCGCATGGCCGGCTTTTCCTCGGGGGGATGCGGCTAGCAACGCGCCGCCATCGCGCCCCGGAAACCTGGCTCGCGCAGGTGGAACGCGAAGGCCACGGCAGCGTCGAGGAAACCGCGCTCACTGCCGCCGAACAGGGGCGCGAAATGCTACTGATGGGGCTGCGGCTCGACGAAGGGATCGATCCCACACGCTTTCAGCACATCACCGGCCGCCCGCTGGTCGCGGCGATCGACAGCGAAACCCTCCGCGCGGCAGAGGGGGAGGGATATCTCGCCTGGGACGAAACCGGGCGGCTCCGCGCCTTGCCCGCCGGGCGGCTTCGGCTCGACGCTTTGCTCGCCGCGCTGCTCAAGTAGTCTTATTATTTAGGCGGGCGTGTTCTTAA
>NZ_JBMFWJ010000051.1:0-17784 GCF_049965395.1 Acidibrevibacterium sp. | reverse complement strand
TGGCCTGCACATCGGTCCCAGCGAAGCCGAGACGTTCTGGTCGAGCTTCCTCAAGAGCCTCGTCCGCCGCGGGCTGCGCGGCGTAAAGCTGGTCATCTCCGATGCCCATGAAGGACTGAAGGCGGCGATCCGTCGCGTGCTCGGCGCCTCCTGGCAACGCTGCCGCGTGCACTGGATGCGCAATGCCCTCTCCTACGTGCCCAAGGGCCAACAGAGCATGGTCTCAGCCGCGCTGCGCCAGGCCTTCATCCAGCCCGATCGCGCCAGCGCCAGCCAGACGCTGCGCCATGTCGCCGACCAGCTGCGCGCCAAGTGGCCGAAGCTTGCCGCGTTCATCGACGACAGCGAGGCCGACGTGCTGGCACACCTCGACTTCCCCAGCCAGCATCGCACCAAGATTCATTCCACAAATCCACTCGAACGTCTGAACAAGGAAGTGAACCGGCGCGCCGATGTCGTCGGCATCTTCCCCAACGAAGGCGCCATTGTCCGCCTCATCGGCGCCGTGTTGCTCGAGGCCAACGACGAATGGCTGTTGCAGCACCGCTACATGCAAACCGAGGCCATGGCCGAGCTGGCGCTACCAGCGCCAGATACCACGTTCACCCAAATCTTCAACCAGGCCGCGCGATCCGTGGCCACCTCAATCTACACCCCAATTTCCACCACATTGACGGACACGACCCTTGACTGTACCGTCCATACTCAGCCAAGTTCGATATTCCCGTCTTGGCTAGGCGCTTCATGGTGGCCGCCTGATCCACGAAGCCAGGTGGTTCTCTGCGACGTTCTATGGTGCCATACAGCTATGCACAGTTCTTGTCGTGACCCCACGAGATCGAGCGGCGCTGGGGTCCGGGGGATCGGCCGATGTCGGACGCCTGGGTGGACCCGTTCCTGCATCACGACCCGCCGGCCTGAATGGAGGCCGTGACAGGACCGACGCCCACCCCCGATCCGATGGACACCGCCGATGCCCACCCTTGTCCTGCTGCGTCACGGTCAAAGCGTCTGGAACCGGGACAACCTCTTCACCGGATGGACGGATGTTGACCTGACGGAGCAGGGGACGGCGGAGGCACGTCAGGCCGGAGAGCGCCTGGCCGCCGCCGGTTTCGGTTTCGATGCCTGTTTCACGTCGGTGCTGAAGCGCGCCATCAAGACGCTCGACCTCGTGCTCGACGCGATGGACCTTCTGTGGTTGCCCGTGGACAAGAGCTGGCGGCTCAACGAACGCCACTATGGTGCCCTGCAGGGCCTCGACAAGGCCGAAACCGCCCGCCATTACGGTGACGCGCAGGTGTTCGCCTGGCGTCGCAGCTGGGAGGTGCGGCCGCCACCGCTCGACGTCGGCGACACGCGATATCCGATTGGCGACCGGCGCTACAGCCAGGTGCCGCCCGCGCTGCTGCCGCGGTGCGAGAGCCTCAAGGACACCGTGGTGCGCGTGCTGCCATACTGGGAGGGCACGATCGCGCCGGCATTGCGCCGGAACCAACGCGTCCTGGTGACCGCACACGGCAACAGCCTGCGCGGGCTGGTGAAGGTGCTGACCGGGATGTCGGCGCAGGAGATCTGCGCGTTCGAAATGCCGACGGGCGCGCCCCTGGTCTGCGCGCTTGATTCGGCGCTCCGGCTCATCGACCGCCGTTTTCTCGCGCCCTGACCGCCGCCGAGGGCACCCGGGCCTCGCGCATCGTGGCGCGCCCGGTATGCCCTTACGCGGCCGCGACCTTCGGAGCAGGTCGGTCACCGTCTCCGCCAGGCCACCGGCGACCGAAACGACGATCGCATGTTCCTCCGTGTCGCGGATACTCAACCAGCGCGAGGGCCTGAGGACTGGCCCGGTTCTCTGCCCGCGCCGGCAATGCGGTGCTCACCATCGCGCCCGTCGCTACCGCGGCGGTGCGCGCAAAAAAAGCACGCCTCCCCGCTGCGGCGAGTTTGTCGCACCCTTTCATGGTCGTCCTCCCTAGAGTTTCAAATTTCTAGAATAAACGTGGTATAAAACGCTAGACCTCGCAAGCCTTTGTTTGATATATATAAATTGGGATAACGCGATGGGAGATCGGGCTTTATCTCGCATTCCGCGATAAAGGGATCTGAGGTTTGAAAAAGCCGTTCAAATTGGCGACTATGGAGGAAGCGTTGACGGCGCAGGGCGGATTGGCGCGGTTTGGCGAGTCTCTGCGGGCAATCCGGGTTGCCGCCCTGGTTGACCATGCGTTGCCAGCCCCGGCAGTGCGGCGGGATACGCGCCTTCGGTTCATAGTTTGCCGCTGATCCTGATGCTTGCCGGCGGCGGGACCGGCAGCGCCGGGGCTGTCCAAAACAAGCCGATAAACACCCTTCAAACCAACGCGCCAGCGCAATCTAAAAACCCAATCGTGGGTCTTGGGCCCACCACCTTGCTTGACAAAAGCGCGCGTGACGCTACACCAAGCTGCCGCGTCGAGAGAAACTGTCAGAGACCTGCCATGAAGATCCGTAACAGCCTGAAATCCGCCAAGCTACGCGACAAAAACTGCCGGGTGGTGCGCCGCCATGGTCGGGTCTATGTCATCAACAAGAAAAACCCCCGCATGAAGGCACGCCAGGGGTGACATACTAAGCCACATGTGAAGAAAAAAGGAGGAATTTCTTCTTTTTCTGAAGAAAAAGAAGCAAAAAGACTTCCCCTCGTTTTCTCGAAGTGGCAATGCCTATGGCATTACGCAGCAGGTAAAAGTTTTTTGGTTCTTTTTTTCAAAAAAGAACAAACCCTTCCCTCTTCGCCCTATATGAAGTGGATGCCGGGAGGATGTCATGATCGATCTGCCAGCCCCGAATCCAGCAACCCTTGCAGCGCGTGAGCGCATCGTTGCCGGTTTGCGCGCGATTTTGCCCGAAACCGGGGTCATCGCCGAGCCGCTCCGCCTCAAGCCTTATGAGACCGACGGTCTTTCAGCCTATCGCCAGACGCCACTTGCGGTGGCGCTGCCGGAAACCACCGAGCAGGTCGCCGCGGTCTTGCGCTTTTGCCATGATAACGGCGTCCGCGTGGTGCCGCGCGGTGCCGGCACCAGCCTCTCCGGCGGCGCGCTGCCGCTCGCTGATGCGGTGGTGGTCGGGCTCATGCGCATGAACCGCATCCTCGCCATCGATTATGCCGACCGTCTCGCGGTGGTGCAGCCCGGGGTCACCAATATCGGCATCACGGAAGCGGTGCGCGGCGCCGGTTTCTTCTATGCCCCGGATCCCTCGAGTCAGCTCGCCTGCATGATCGGCGGCAATGTCAACATGAATTCCGGCGGCGCGCATTGCCTGAAATACGGCGTCACCGCCAATAACCTCCTCGGCCTCAAAATCGTCACCATCGAAGGTGAGATCATCGACATCGGCGGCGCCCATCTTGACGCCGCGGGGTATGACTGGCTCGGCCTCCTCACCGGCAGCGAGGGTCAGCTCGCCATCGTCACCGAGGTCACGGTGCGCATTCTGCGCAGCCCCGAGGGCGCGCGCGCCATGCTCGCCGCGTTCACGAGCAACGAGATCGCCGGCGCCTGTGTCGATGCCATCATCACCTCAGGCATCATTCCGGTCGCCCTCGAATTCATGGACCGCCCGGCAATCCATGCCTGCGAGGCCTTCGCCCATGCTGGCTATCCGCTCGATGCCGAGGCGATGTTGATCATCGAGGTTGAGGGCAGCACAGCGGAACAGGACGATCTGCTCGCGCGGATCAAGGCGATTTGCGCTCGCTTTGACCCGATCAGCCTCAAGGTCTCGCAAAGCGCCGAGGAGTCGGCGGCGATCTGGAAGGGGCGCAAGGGCGCGTTCGGCGCGGTGGGGCGCATCAGCCCGGATTATCTCTGCATGGACGGCACCATCCCAACCGGCCGCCTGCCCGAGGTGCTGCGCCGCATCGGCGAAATGAGCGAAAGCTACGGCCTCAAGGTCGCCAATATCTTCCACGCTGGCGACGGCAATCTCCACCCCCTGATCATGTTCGACGCCAACGACCCCGAGAGTTTCCACCGCGCCGAGGCGTTCGGCGCCGATATCCTGAGGCTCTGCGTCGAGGTCGGCGGCTGCCTCACCGGCGAGCATGGTGTCGGGGTCGAAAAGCGCGACCTCATGCCGGCGCAGTTCAATGATCTCGAACTCGACCAGCAGCGGCGCATCAAAACCGCGTTCGATCCGGAGTGGCTCCTCAACACCGCAAAAGTGTTTCCGCTCCCGCGCGCCGCATGACGACGCTCGCCCCCGCCGAGGAAACCGAAATCGCCGAGGCGATCAGTGAAGCGCGCGCCCGCGGGACGCCGATCCTGCTCGCCGGCCACGCAACCAAGGATGGGCTTTTGCGCCCGGTGCAAGCAGAGACCACGCTTTCCCTCAAAAACCACGAAGGCGTCACGCTCTATGCCCCGAATGAGTTGATCGTCAGCGCCCGCGCAGGGACACCGATCGCCGAGATCGAGGCGCTGGTCGCCGCCAAAGGTCAGCAGATCATCGCCGAGCCGCCCGATCTCTCGGCCCTGCTCGGCACCGAGGGCGGGCAGACGCTGGGCGGCGTCGTTGCTTGCAACCTCTCCGGCCCGCGCCGCGTCACCGCAGGCGCGATGCGCGATCATGTGATGGGCCTGCGCGCGGTCAATGGCGCGGGTGAGGTCATTCGCGCCGGCGGGCGGGTTTTGAAGAACGTCACCGGCCTTGATCTCTGCAAGCTGCTCACCGGCAGTTTCGGGACATTGGCGGCGATCACCGAAATCACCCTAAAAGTCCTGCCAGCGGCCGAAACGATGGCAACGCTGGTGCTCCCCGGGATCGATGCGACACGCGGGGTCGCGGCACTTTCGGCGGCGCTGGGATCACCGTTTGGTGTCTCCGCCGCCGCCTGGTTGCCCGCCGCGCAAGCCGCGCGGGTTTCCGAACTCGCACCCTTCGCGGCGGCGGTGGCGCTGGTCAGGGTCGAGGATTTTCGCGCGAGTGTGGCCTATCGCGCCGGGCGCCTGCGCGAGACTTTGGCCGAATTCGCGCCGGCCGAGATCATCGCTGACGTGCCGAGCCACGCCCTCTGGCGGGCGGTGCGCGATGCGGCGCCGCTCGGCGTGGCCGGCCGGGAGGAAGCGGTCTGGCGGGTCTCGGTGCGGCCCTCGGCGGGGCCGGCGATCGTCGCCGCCGTCGAAAGCCTCGGCGGGCGCTGTTTTCTCGACTGGGGCGGCGGGCTGGTCTGGATCGTGGCGGACGCCTCGGCGGCCCATCACCGCGCCATCACCGGCGCGGCGCGGGCGGCGGGCGGCGTCTGGTGGCTGATGCACGCCCCGGCCGCCCTCCGCGCCAGCCTCGACGTGGTGCCGCCCGAGCCGGCACCGCTTGCCGCGATCGCGCGGCGGGTGAAGGCGGCGTTCGATCCCGCCTTCATTCTCAATCCCGGCCGTATCCACGCCGGCCTCTGAACCCCCTCCCCCCAGCCGCGATCATGCAAACCAATTTCACGCCCGAACAGCTTCGCGACCCCGAAATCGCGGTTGCCAATCAGATTTTGCGCACCTGCGTCCATTGCGGCTTCTGCACCGCGACCTGCCCGACCTTCGTCCTCCTCGGTGACGAACTCGACAGCCCGCGCGGACGCATCTACCTGATCAAAGACATGCTGGAGAGCGGCCGGCCCGCGAGCGAGGAGGTGGTGCGCCATGTCGATCGCTGCCTCTCTTGCCTCGCCTGCATGACTACCTGCCCCTCGGGCGTGCATTACATGCACCTCGTCGATCATGCCCGCACCTATATCGAGGAAACCTATCGCCGCCCCTGGCATGACCGCGCGCTGCGGGCGCTGCTCGCGCGCGTGCTGCCGCGCCCGCGGCTCTTTCGCGCTGCCCTGATCGCTGCAAAGCTCGCCCGGCCGTTTCGCTTCCTCGCGGCCGGAAAAAGCGTTTTGGCCAAGCGCGTTGCCGCCATGCTGGCGATGGCGCCGGCGCGGCTTGCCGCCCCGAGCGCGCTCGAGCGGCCCGGCACCCATGCCGCGCTCGGGCCGCGCCGGCAGCGTGTCGCGCTTCTTGCCGGCTGCGCCCAGCAAGTGCTCGACCCGGAGATCAACGCGGCGACGATCCGCCTCTTGACCCGTCTCGGCGTCGAGGTCGTCGTCGCCAAGGGGGCGGGATGCTGCGGCGCGCTCACCCATCACATGGGCCGGCATGACGAGGCAATGGCGGCGGCGCGCGCCAATATCGCGGCCTGGAGCCGCGAGAGCGAGGCCGGCGGCCTCGATGCGGTGATCATCAACGCCTCCGGCTGCGGCACCACGGTCAAGGATTATGGCTTCATGTTTCGGGCCGAGCCCGAGCCGTGGCGCACGCAGGCCGCGCGCATCTCGGAGATCGCGCTCGACATCAGTGAGTTTCTCACCCGCGTCGGTTATCGCCCGACGCGCGAGCCACCCGGCCTCACGGTTGCTTACCACGCCGCCTGCAGCCTCCAGCACGGCCAGAAGATCACCAGCGAGCCGAAAGCCCTGCTGCGCGCCGCGGGGTTTGCCGTCGCCGAACCGGCGGAAGGGCATCTCTGCTGCGGCTCGGCCGGCACCTATAATCTCATGCAGCCCGAGATCGCGACGCGACTACGCACGCGCAAGCTCGGCAATCTCGCCGCAACCGGCGCCGACATCATCGCCGCCGGCAATATCGGCTGCCTCACGCAACTCGCTGGCGACTGCTTGCCGGTCGTCCATACCGTGCAATTGCTCGACTGGATGGCGGGCGGGCCAGAGCCACACGCGATTGCGAAAGCGCGCCAAGCCGTTCGTGACCATCAAAAATTTTAAGCGACCGGGCCGTGTCACGCCGGCATTGGCTTTTGCTCACTGGCTTTTGCTCACTGGCCTGAGATCACTGGCCTGAGATCACTGGCCTGAGATCGCTGGCCGTAGATCACGCTGGGCAATTCACGCGCAATCCCTCTCATCAAACGTGCGGCACGTCGAGTTAAGCCAATCTTGACCAAGAGCGGCTAGGGTCGGCGCATGTTTCGCTCCAACAATAGCCCCTCAGCGCGCAGCATTCGGCCTTGGCCAGTGGCGGCGAATGCGGCGCTGCTGCTCGTCGTCAGCACGCTCGCGCTCGCCATGCTGACGCTGGCGCCGCCTCCGGCCGCGCCGGGGAGTGCTCCGCCCGGTGTGGGGTCCACAAGCACGGTCCGCGCCGCCGTTTTTCCCCCGTGGTGGAACGCAACGCGCAGCTTTCTCGCCGCATCCGCGGCCGGAGTGACGATCATCCGCACCGGCGCCATCCCAGCGATCCTGATCGTTCGTCTCGAGCACGCTGATAGCCGCGCCCGGCTACGCCAAGCCGGGGCGTGGTTGTTCCTCGATCCACAAGCCCTTGGTGGCTGCACTGGGAAAATTTCATCATGAGCCCTTCTGAAACCCGCCCGGCCGCGATGATGGCCGACGATGCCACGCTAACGCGGCTCCGCGAGAGCGCGAGCCGGGGATTGATCGCCTTTCTCTGGGCCAATGTCGCGTTGATTGTCGCCATCGCCGCTGCCCGCGGCCTCCCGTTGCTGATGCCAGCGTTGCTTGCCGTGGTGTTCGCCGGGGCGGCAACGATGTCGTGGCGGATGGCGGGGAATGGCGCCTCGACCCGCCTCGTCGTCGCGGTCGCGGCAATGGCGATGGTGGCGTTGGCGGTGTTCGAGATGGCGGGCCATGCCTGGCAGATCGACATGCATATGTATTTCTTCGCGACCCTCGCCGGCCTCGTGGTTTATTGCGACGCTGGCGCGATCCTCGCCGGCGCGGTCGCGGTCGCGGTGCATCATCTCGTGCTGAATTTCCTGCTCCCGGCGGCGATCTACCCCGGCGGCGCGGATTTCGGCCGCGTCGTCATGCATGCGGTGATCCTGGTGTCGGAGGCCGGCGTATTGATGTGGCTTGCCGACGCGCTCGCCCGGCTGATCACGCGATCCGCCCGCCAGATGGCCGAGATCGAAGTGGCACGAGCGGCGGAAAGTGCCGCCGTCGTCGAACGCCAAGCCGCCGAGCGCCGGCTTCAGGAGGCGGCGGCAGCGCAACTGCGCCGTCTCGCCGCCGGGTTCGAGGAGCGGGTCGGCGATCTCGTGCAAAACGTCGCCACCGCCGCGATCGAGATGCGGGCGACCTCGGCGGCGATGAGCCAGGCCGCCAATGACGCGACCGAGCGCGTCGGCCTCGTGGCCACGGCTTCGGACAGCGCCTCGGCCAATGTGCAAAGCGTCGCCGGGGCGACCGAGCAACTGACCGCCTCGATCCGCGAAATCAGTCAGCAGGTCGCGAGTTCGGCGGGGGGTGCGGGCCAAGCCGCCGAGGAAGCGCGGCGCACCAATGACAAGGTGACCGGCCTTGCCCAGGCAGCGCAAAAGATCGGCGAGGTCGTGAGCATGATTCAGGATATCGCCGGCCAGACCAATCTTCTTGCCCTGAATGCGACGATCGAGGCGGCGCGGGCCGGCGAACACGGCAAGGGGTTCGCGGTGGTGGCGAGCGAGGTCAAGGCCCTCGCCAACCAGACCGCGGGCGCGACCGAGGAAATCGCCACCCAGATCCAGGGCATCCAGAGCGCCACCGGCGAGGCGGTGTCGGCGATCCGGGGGATCGACGGCACCATCGGCCGCATCAACGAGATCGCCAACGCCATCGCCGCAGCCGTCGAGCAACAGGGCGCCGCAACCGGCGAGATCGCCGACAGCATCCAGCGCGCGGCGCAAGGCACCGACAATGTCAACCGTAATCTCGGCGGCATTACGCAAACCTCGAGCGAAATCGGCGCGGCGGCGGAACGGCCCCTTGTCGCCGCGACCGGACTTTCCTCGCTCTCGGAAACGCTACGCAAGGAAGTGGACAGCTTCGTCACCTCGATCCGCGCCGCGTGACGTCGCGCCATGACCGCAGCCCAGCACCCGCCGCGCGAGCGTTTCGTCACCTTCTCCTTTGCTGCCGCCGATCTCCTGGTCGAAGCAACGACGGAGGGCACCATCACCTTCGCGATTGGCGCTTTCCACTCGCTGCTCGGTCGCCCGTCAGAAAGTTTCGTCGGCCAGAAGGTGCGTGACTTGGTGGCACCGGGCGATCGCGAGGCGCTCGACCAAGCGCTGACCCTCCTTCCGATGCGTGGGCGGCAAGTGCCGATGACGCTGCGTCTCGCCGATAAGGCGCGCACCCCGCGCGCCCTCGCCGGGCTGTTGTTCGCCGAAGCCGGACGCCCCGCCAAGCTTTGTCTGACATTCGCGGCCCTGCCGCTGCCACTCAGCAAACCGGCGAGCGGCGCCGCGATGCGGCCGGTTTTGGAGGCGGCACAGGCGCGCCTTCGTCAAGGCGAGGGCGGCGAACTCAATCTCCTGGAAATCTCCACCTCGGGTCCGACCCGAAATCAGAGTGTTGCGATCGGCGCGGTGTTGGAGGAGATCATCCCTGGCGCCCTGGCCGGCGAGGCGGCGCCGGGCCGGATCGGCTTTCTGGCGGAGCCGGCGGTATCACAGGACCTCGTCACCGTTGCCGCCGCGCTGGAAGACGCCTTGCGAACCCATGGCGTCGCCGGCACTGTCGCCGCGCAGCGGCTCAGTTTGGCTGCCGACGCGCTCACGCCGGATCAAATGGCGCGGGCACTTCGTCACGCCCTCGGCGTGTTCGCCCGCGGCGGGATCGAGGGGCTGGCCAAAGCCGGGTTCGCTGGTGGGCTCGCCGATTATGTCCGCCAGGCGGGCAAGCACGCCGCGGTGCTGCGCCGGGCGATCCGCGAAGAACGCTATCAATTGCTCTATCAGCCAATCGTCCGCCTCGGCGATCGCGGCCTACATCATTATGAGGCGTTGCTTCGCCCACACGCGATCAACGGGGTCGAGATCGGCGGGACGCAGGATTTCGTCACCCTGATCGAGACGGTCGGCCTTGCCCACGAACTCGATCTCGCGGTCGCGAAACGGGCCGCTGCCGTCGCGAGCCACGCGCCGGCGCCGATCGCTTTCAATGTTTCCAGCCTTTCGCTCCAGGATGGCGGATTTCGCGCCACTCTGCTCGCGCAACTCGCAGGGGCCGCGAAAGGCCGTGTCATCGTCGAGATGACCGAAACCGCCGAGATCGAGGATCTCGAGCAGGTACGCCAAGGCGCCGAGGCGCTGCGCGGGCTCGGCATTCCGTTCTGTCTCGATGATTTTGGCGCCGGCTCGGCCGATATGCGCATCCTGCGCGCGGTGCCGGCGGATTATGTCAAGCTCGACGGCTCCTACGTCCCCGGCGTCGCGCAGGCCGGGCGGGAGCGCAATTTCGTCGCCGCGATGGCCGAAATCGCCCGTGCCGCCGGCTGCGCGATGGTCGCCGAGCGGATCGAAAGCGAATCCGAGGCCGAGATCCTGCACGGCCTCGGCATCACCTACGGCCAGGGCTGGCTGTTTGGTCGCCCCGGACCGCTGCCCGAAAACGCGAGCGGGGTTGCCCGCCGCCGCGGCGCCAGCGCCGGAAAATGGGAATGATCGCGGCGCGCTAGGCCGCCTCTGCAGGGCAAGATTGCGCCGCGACGTCGGCGCCAAGCGTGTCTTTCTGCCGCCCGAACGCCATGCCCTTAGTCGGGGGCCTCGGTCCGCAATTGCCCACAAGCGGCGAGGATGTCGCGCCCGCGCGGCGTGCGCACCGGCGCCGCATAGCCGGCCTCCATCACGATCTCAGCGAAACGGCGGATCGCGCCCGGCATGCTCGGCGCGAACTGGCTTCCCGGCCACGGGTTGAAGGGGATGAGATTGACCTTGGCGGGAAGCCCGGCGATCAGGCGCACCAATTCGCGGGCATCGGCCTCGCTGTCATTGACGCCGCGCAGCATGACATATTCGAAGGTGATCCGCCGCGCATTCGAGGCACCGGGATAGCGCCGGCAGGCGGCGATCAGCTCGGCGATCGGGTATTTGCGGTTGAGCGGCACCAATTCATCACGCAGATCGTCGCGCACGGCGTGCAGCGAGACCGCGAGATTGACCCCGAGTTCGGCCCCGGCGCGGTCCATCATCGGCACCACACCCGAGGTCGAAAGCGTGATCCGCCGGCGCGAGAGCGCGATGCCCTCATTGTCCATGATGATGGTCATGGCGCGGGCGACGTTCTCATAATTATAGAGCGGCTCGCCCATCCCCATCAGCACGATGGTGGAGAGCAGACGCGGTGTCTCCCCTTTCGGGCTCGGCCATTCGCCATAGGCGTCACGCAGCGCCATGAACTGGCCGACGATCTCGGCTGCCGAAAGATTGCGCTCGAGCCGCTGCGTCCCGGTGTGGCAAAATCGGCAGGAGAGTGTGCAGCCGACCTGCGACGAGAGGCAGACGGCGCCGCGATCCTCCACCGGATCGGGAATATAGACCGTCTCCACCGAAGCTGCATCGCGCAGACGAAAGAGGAATTTCTCCGAATCGTCGTTGCTCTTGTGGCGCCGCGCGACCTCGGGCCGCGCGATTACGAAGCGCTCGGCCAGCCGCTCCTGCAGCGGCCGCGCGATCGAGGACATCCGCGAAAAATCGCGCACCCCCTGATGATAGATCCAATGCCAGATCTGCTTGACTCGAAACGCCGGCAGATCGAGCGCAGCCAACGCCGCCGCCAGATCATCGCGCGAAAGCCCGATCAGATCGCGCCGTCCGTCAGCAAGCTCGGCGCTGGGCGGGGAAAAAAGCGCCGCCTTGGCGAGGATGCGCGCCCGCTCATCCTCACGCAGAGCAAGATCGGCGCCCACGCTCATTTTGCCGGACATGCCTTGGTGATCGCAGCATAAGCCTGCGCGAAGCCACGCAGGCTAAACTGGTCGGTCACCTGCAAATGGCGCAGCGCCGGCGCATGGGTCTGGATCTCGCGCGCATGGGTTTTGAGAAAGGCCGCGACGACGGCATGGCCGTCACGCGCGAACGCCGAGCGCTGCGCGGTATAGAGGGGAAAACTCGCCTTCTCCACTTGCAGGCGAACCTCGGCGCCGGGGGGGTAGGTGTAGCCTGCGCTGAGCGCGACCGCGTCACGCCCGGAGGGGCGCTCGGTCACCGAAAGGATAACATCGCCGCGGCCGGCGATCCTCGTCGACGAGCTGCGCACCCGGGTGAAGGCGTAGCAGACGAGCTGATCGGCTTCGTGATGGGTCGCTGCCGTCCACGCCTCGAAGGTGCCGAGCGGTTGCGGCGTATCGGCGCGGTCCGGCGGGCGCTTGGCCGCGGGTTCGGCGGCGGCGGCGGCGAGCGGGAGAAGAAGAACGGCGATGGGAAGAATACGGCGCATGCGGCGATGCAATAAGCGCTCTCCGGCGGCGCGACAAGCGGCCATCTTCGGTTAACTATTTTCGGCGATGCTGCGCGCAAGACCAGGCGAGAGAACGGCATGACCCGACACGGCATCCTGAACCGCGGCACCATCGAAACCTTGACGCTGGCGCGCGAAATGGCGCAGCAGACGGCAGCACGGGAGGCCGAGTGGCAACGCCATCGGCGAAGGCAGGTCGCGGATCTCGCCCGCTACCTCGCGGAGCGGAAGGCGAGCGCGGCCTCGGCCTGGGCGCCGACGAGCCCGGGTTGGCGGGAGATGTTGAAGGAAGCGGCGGCGCGGCTCACGCAGCTCGCAAGCGAGACCGATGCCGCCCTCGCTCACGCCGAGGCCAGGCTGCGCGCAACCCAGAAAGACCTCAACGTCGCCGAAAACCTCGCCGAGACCTTTGCCAAGGAGCAAAAATCCGCCGCCCTCCGCGCCGACGCCGCCGCCATCGCCGAACTCTGTGCGACGCGCGCCGCGCGCTAGAGCAAGGTAGGTTTTGATTGAACCATCCTGTTCAATCAAAACCGGCCAACTTGCTCGCCAAAATAGGGGTAGAGCGTGATCGACTTAAACCGATCGCGCGCTAAAGCCGGGCGTTCGTTCAGTTACGGGTCTTATCGACCAGCGCGTTTTTCGCAATCCACGGCATCATCGCCCGGAGCTTCTCGCCAACCTGTTCCACCGGGTGCTCGCCCATGCGCCGGCGCATCGCCTTGAAGCTGGTCTGGTTGACGCGGTTTTCCAGCATCCAATCGCGGGTGAACTTGCCGGATTGGATATCGCCCAGAACCCGCTTCATCTCGGCCTTGGTCTCGGCGGTGATGATGCGCGGGCCGCTGACATATTCGCCATATTCGGCGGTGTTGCTGATCGAATAGTTCATGTTGGCGATGCCGCCCTCATAGATCAGATCGACGATCAGCTTGACCTCATGGAGACACTCGAAATATGCCATCTCCGGCGCATACCCGGCCTCGACCAGGGTCTCGAAGCCGCCCTTGATGAGTTCGACGAGACCGCCGCACAGCACCACCTGCTCGCCGAAGAGATCGGTCTCGCATTCTTCCTTGAACGTCGTCTCGATGATCCCGGCGCGCCCGCCACCGATCGCCGAGGCGTAAGAAAGCGCGATCTCGAGGGCGTTGCCGGAAGGGTTCTGCGCGACCGCGACCAGGCACGGCACCCCGCCGCCGCGCTGATATTCCGAACGCACGGTATGGCCGGGGCCTTTCGGCGCGATCATGAAAACGTCGATATCGGCCCGCGGCTCGATCAGGTTGAAATGGATGTTGAGGCCATGGGCGAAGGCGATCGCCGCCCCCGGTTTCATATTGGCCGCGAGATGATCGCGGTAGAGATCGCCTTGCCCCTCATCCGGGGTCAGCACCATCACCACATCGGCCCATTTCGCCGCCTCCGCTGGGGCGAGAACGCGAAGCCCCGCCGCTTCCGCCTTGGCGACCCCCGGCGAGCCGGCGCGAAGTCCGACGACGATGTCCTTTACACCAGAATCCTTGAGATTGTTGGCGTGGGCATGGCCTTGGCTACCATAGCCGATCACGGCGACCTTCTTCGCCTTGATCAAATTCACGTCCGCATCGCGGTCGTAGTAAACGCGCATGTCTTACCCCTATTTTATGGTCACGAAAGCGGTGATAGCAAAGCTGAACAGCAGGAAAGTGATGCCGACCGCCATGCGATTGATCTGCGGAAAAATCAGATAGTTGATTAGCCGGTATTTATCTTCTGTTTTACGCTCTGTCACGTAGGGATCGATCTCTTTATCCTCGCTTTTCAAAAATTCCATGATTTTTCTGAGATAAACCCCGGCAATCGTTTCGTGAAAATTGGCGCGATGCGCCTTGCGTAACATCGTGTAGCTGGTCAGAAACAGCGACATCTTGATGAAAAAACTCAAGAGCATGACGATGCTCTGGTCTCTGATCATCTGAAGTGGCAAATGCTCGACAACGAAAACCACGGTGATGATTTGGAAAAACGCCCGCATCAAGACATATTGCGAGCGTTCTTGGTGCATCATCATGGTCGTATGGCTCTGGTAGAGACGAAAATAGACATCGAGAACGTGATTTTGTGCCGGCGTCGGCGGGAGAGGCGCGGGAGGCATCGCCATCAAATCACGTGCGCCCCGCGCGCGATCGCGGCGACCCCGGTGCGTGAAACCTCGGCCAGGCCCAGCGGGCGCATCAGCTCGAGAAACGCATCGAGTTTGTCGGGATTGCCGGTCATTTCGAACACGAAGCTCTCGGTCGTCGCATCGACGACGCGGGCACGGAACGCATCGGCAAGGCGCAGCGCCTCGGCCCGCTTCTCGCCGGCGCAGAGGATCTTGATCAGCGCCATTTCGCGCGCGAGATGCGGCCCCTCCTTCGAGAGATCGGCGACACGATGGACCGGCACCAGCCGGTCGAGCTGTGCCTTGATCTGCTCGATCACCATTTCAGTCCCCGAGGTCACGACATTGATGCGCGAACGCCCGCGCCCATCCTCGACCGGCGCCACCGTCAGGCTGTCGATATTATAGCCACGGCCGGAAAAAAGCCCAATCACGCGTGCGAGCACCCCGGCCTCGTTATCGACCAGGACCGAGATCGTCGCGGTGCGCATGCCATTGCCGTTCGCCATCACACCAGCACCAGGCCTTCATCGGTGATGCCGGCCGCCTCGCCCTCATGCTCGGGGCCGAGAATCATTTCATTATGCGCCGCCCCCGAGGGGATCATCGGAAAGCAATTCTCCGCCTGATCGACGGCGATATCGGCGATCACCGCGCGATCGCTGGCGAGCATCTCGTGGATGACCGGGTCAAGCTCCTCGATGGTCCGGGCGCGGAGGCCGACGGCATGAAAACTCTCGGCAAGCTTGACAAAATCCGGCAGCGCCGCGGTATAGCTCTCGGCATAGCGGCCGCCATGCAGCAATTCCTGCCATTGCCGCACCATGCCCATATATTGGTTGTTGAGGATGAACACTTTCACCGGCAGGCGATACTGCGCGAGCGTGCTCATCTCCTGGATATTCATCAGGATCGAGGCCTCGCCGGCGATATCGATCACCAACGCGTCGGGATGCGCGATCTGCACGCCCATTGCCGCCGGCAGGCCATAGCCCATGGTGCCGAGCCCGCCCGAGGTCATCCAGTGATTGGGGCGCTCGAAGCGGAAATGTTGCGCCGCCCACATCTGATGCTGGCCAACCTCGGTCGTAATGAAGGTCTCGCGCCCCGACTCCTTGGTGATTTCGTAGAGCCTGCGGATCGCGTGCTGCGGCTTGATGATCGCCCCCGGCGCCGTCGCCTGGGTGTAACGCAGGCAATCGCGCTCTCGCCAGGTCTCGATCTCGCGCCACCAGGCGGCAAGCGCGGCGCGATCGGGCGGCGCCTTATCCCGTTTCCAGGCGGCGAGCAGAGCCGCGAGCGCGCGCCCGGCATCAGCGACGATGGCAACCTCGACCGCGACGTTCTTGTTGATGCTGGCGGGATCGATGTCGATATGGATTTTTCGCGCGTTCGGGCTGAAGGCGTTGAGCCGGCCGGTGACGCGGTCATCGAAGCGCGCGCCGACCGCGAGCATGACGTCGCAGCCATGCATCGCGAGATTAGCCTCAACCGTCCCATGCATCCCGAGCATGCCGAGGAAAAGCGGGTCAGAGGCGGGAAACGCGCCGAGCCCCATCAGCGTCGAGGTGCAGGGAAACCCGGTTTCGCGCACCAGCCGGGTCAGCAGCTCCGCCGCCTCCGACCCGGCATTGATCACGCCGCCGCCGGTATAGATGATCGGCCGCTTCGCGCTTTTGAGAAGCTGAACCGCCGCCTCGATCTGCCGCATATCGGGGTCGAGACGCGGGCGATAGCTGCGGTGCGGCGCGGTTGATGCCGGCGCATAGGGGGCGGGGTTGATGACGATATCCTTCGGCAGATCGATCACCACCGGCCCCGGCCGGCCCGAACGCGCGACATAGAAGGCCTCATGGACGATACGCGCGAGATCCTCGGATTTCTTGACGAGATAGTTATGCTTGGTCGCCGGCCGGGTGATCCCGGTGGTGTCGGCTTCCTGGAAAGCGTCGTTGCCGATCAGATGGGTCGGCACCTGGCCGGTGAGGCAAACGATCGGGATACTGTCCATCAGCGCGTCGACAAGGCCGGTGACGGCATTGGTCGCGCCCGGGCCGCTGGTCACCAGCACGACGCCGACCTTGCCGGTCGAGCGCGCATAGCCTTCCGCCGCATGCACCGCCGCCTGTTCGTGGCGGACGAGGATATGGCGGATGGCGTTCTGCTGAAAAATCGCGTCATAAATCGGCAAAACCGCGCCGCCGGGATAGCCGAAAATCACCTCGACGCCCTGCTCCTTGAGCGCGCGCAACAAAACTTCCGCCCCCGGCCGCATCTCATTCGTCGTCATCGCCCATCACCTCTCAGCTCGCGGGTTCACTAGGCCGGGGAGGCTTGTGGCGTCAACCCGGCGGAGGTTAGAAAATTGAGCAGACCAGCCATGCTTCTTTGCGAAAATTGCGTGAAATCATCGATTCTCGTATCAATCGTATAAATCTCCGGGCTCAAGTGATGGTGACGAAACCATGTCGCCTGGCGCTTGGTGTATTGCCCGGTCACCAGCTCGGCCCGCTGCCTGGCCTCGGCGAGCGAGATTTCGCCGCGAAGATAGGCCGAGAGTTCCGGCACACCATGCGCGCGAAGCAGCGGCAAGGCGGGATCGAGGTTTTGCGCGAGCAACGCCTGCACTTCCGCGAGCGCGCCGGCCTCGAGCATCGCCGCGAACCGCCGCGCGATCGCCTCGCGCAAGACTTCGCGCGGCGGGTTGAGAAGAATGGCCGCGAACCGCCAGCCCGCCGGCGCCGGCGCGGCTTGCGCCTGCCAGGCAGCAAGCCCGCGCCCGGTCGCGAGAAAAACCTCCAAGGCGCGCGCGATGCGCTGGGAATCCTGCGGGCGAAGGCGCGCGGCGGTTTCGGGGTCACGCGCGGCGAGTTCAGCATGGAGCGCCGCCGGCCCGAGTGCCGCAAGCCGCGCGCGCGCTTCTTCCCGCACGGCGTCGGGAACCGGCGGGATCGCAGCCAACCCCCCGACCAGCGCTTGTAGATAAAGCCCACTCCCGCCGCAGAGAATGGGAACGCGCCGCTCTTCGCGCGCGCGATCGAGCGCGGAAAGCGCCGCCTCCCGCCACCAAGCGGCAGTCGCCGGCGGACTAGGCGGGAGCACGCCATAGAGATCATGCGGCGCGCGTGCGAGGTCGGCATCCGACGGACGCGCCGTCAGAACCCTGAGATCGCGATAGAGCTGCATCGCATCGGCATTGATGACGACACCACCGAGCCGCTCAGCGAGCGCCAAAGCCACCGCCGATTTGCCCGAGGCCGTCGGCCCAGCGACGATCAACGCCACCCCGCCCCTTGCCTCGGCGGAATTCCGCCCGCATGGTCCGCCCGCCATGAATTACGTCCTCACCCTCGTCGCCGAC